>CAVAGO010000013.1:0-36371 GCA_963588075.1 bacterium
TCGCAGTAGTTACTAATGTTCTTTTAGCTTTCTCTGTATAACCAGTCTTTCCTCCTGTACAATACTGATAACTACTAAGTAATTTGTTTTTATTAAACCATCGATATGTTTTCATACTAGACTTAACCGTAATCTCTTTTGTACTAGTTATCCTCCTATAATCTTCATTTTTCATAGCATACTTAGTAAGTAATGCCATATCATAAACAGTTGAGTAATTAGCACTCCCATCATTTTCTTCTAAACCTGAAGGATTAACAAAGGTTGAATTTTTCATTCCTATATTAGTAGCCATTTCATTCATTAAATAAACAAAATTATCTTTAGCTCCACCTACATGTGAAGCAATTGCTAATGCCGCATCATTTCCACTTCTAAGCATTAATCCATATAATAAATCATCTAATATTAATTCTTCTCCTACCTGAATATATATTCCACTACCATAAGCTTTTAAAATATCTTGATTTACTCTAACTACATCTTCTAAATCACCATATTCTATTGCTGTAATAGCAGTTAAAATTTTCGTAGTACTAGCTATTAAACTTTTTTTATCAATATTCTTCCCTTCCAAAACTCTCCCACTATCCATATCCATTACTATATATGAACTTGCACTTATTCCTTTAACATAAAAAGGTAACAACAAAATAAATAGAAATATAATTTTCTTCATTGCCTCACCTAAATAATCATATGAAAAAAAGGACTTTATTAGTCCTTCTTTATTCTATAACTTTATAAGAGATATAAGATTCATTTAAATCAACGTCTCCAACTATTCCATCTACAACTCCATTATCAGCATACTGCCACATTTCATATTTACCTTCATAAGTTGCTTGATCAATATATTGGGCATACCATATTCCATATCCTTCAAATTTCTTTAAATCCCAGTGCTTATTTATTGCGCTTAAATTAGTATATAACATTCCATTGTATCCATGTGCTCTTATATAATCTAAGAATTTAACAGCATTATTGTTAATTGTTCTATCACTTATACCTTCAGTTCTATTTTCATTAAACATCTCAAAATCATAAACTACTGGATATATTATTTCATAATCTTTAATTAAATTAAGTACAAATGTTGCTTCTTCTAATGCTTCTTTTTCATTTATTGCAGTTGAATAAAAGTATACTCCAACAGGAATCCCTAATCTATTAGCTTCACTTATATTATAACGAAACTTCTTATCAACATGTATTTCATCATTAGTTAAATTTCTAAATCCACATCTTATCATTACATAATCTATACCAGATGCTTTTACTTTCTCCCAATCTATATCTCCTTGCCATGAAGAAACATCAATTCCTTTTACTGTTTCTTCAATAAATTCTATATTTAAAGGATTATATATATCTTTATCTTTCTCTCTAATCTCTAATAAATAACCTTGTATTTCACTAAATTCTTCATTTTTTAATCTACTTGAATAACCTTCTTCAAATACTGATACTAATACTATTACTATAATAAGTGATAATAAAGGAACCACAATTTTACGATTTCTTAGTAGAAAACTTTTTACAATATCAGTTGTTGTGTACTCCATAAAATCACTCCTAGATTAAATTATAACAAAAGAAAAAGAATAATTATAGTAATTATTCTTCATACTCATAAATACCATGAATCTTTTGTAAGTCTTCATTAGATAATTGTGAAACATCCCAATCATTATCATTTTTAACTACTTTAAATTCAATCTCATAATCTTTTGTATCTGTTGCTTCTTTCATTTGTAATAATTTATAATTTAAAAACTTAGCTGCATCATAAACACCATTATCGTCATTAAATTCATCTTTATGTTCTTCATAATAAGCTACTGCATCTTTTTGTGCTTTATATAAATCTTTTACTTGAATTTTTGCTGTTACATAAGCAATATCTCCTTCTATCTTCTCATCTTTTAATGTATAAGTTAATGAAGAATATTGATTACGTAATATTTCTTTATATGTACTTTTTTGTTCATCAGTTAAATCTTCGTTATTAACGAATTCATTTAATTGATCCATAATACTATCATCTAAAGTAATATATCTTTGTAAATAATCATCAACAGCTTGCATAGGTGTCATCTCTTCACCACATCCAATAAGTAAGAAGCAACTTAGTAATAAGATTAAACTTAATATTTTCTTTTTCATAACCATTCTCCTTTACTTTTATTATTTACATCTATTAACTTTTTATACATCTTGTGTTAAAATACCAATATGAAAGAAGTGATTTTGATGAAGAAAACAATTTTAACCGGTCTAAGACCAACTGGTAACTTGCATTTAGGACATTATTTTGGAGCCGCACAAAATTGGGTAAAGCTTCAAGATGACTATAACTTTTATTTAGAAATAGCTGATGTTCAAGCATTAACTGATAATTTTGATAATCCTGAAAAAGTTAGAAAAAATGTTAAAGAAATAACAATGGATTTATTAGCTATCGGACTTGATCCTGATAAAGTTAATTACTTTATTCAATCTAAAATACCTGAAATAGCTGAATTAACTGTATTTTATTCTAATCTTGTTACAGTTGCTAGATTACATAGAAATCCTACTGTAAAGACTGAAATAGCTCAAAAAAAGGAATTATTTGGTAATGAAGGCGAAAGTATTACTTATGGTTTCTTAGGATACCCAGTATCTCAAGCAGCAGACATAACAGCTTTCGATGGTGAATTAGTTCCTGTTGGTGAAGATCAACTACCACTTATTGAACAATGTCGTGAAATAGTACGTAAATTTAATAATATATATGGTGAAACTTTAACTGAACCAGAACCTTATCTATCAGAAAATAAACGTATTAAAGGTTTAGATGGTAATGATAAAATGGGTAAAAGTTTAGGCAACGCCATCTACTTAATCGATGATGAAGAAACAATCAAGAAAAAAGTAATGGGAGCTGTAACAGATCCTAATAAAATTAAAAAAGATGATCCAGCAAATCCTGATGTATGTATGGTATATTACTATCATAAATTAATAAACAACGAAGAAAACTTAAATACAATATGTGCAGAATGTAAAAAAGGTTCACGTGGTTGTGTTCAATGTAAAAAAGAATTAATTGAAAAAATGAATGAATTCTTAAGTGATGTTAGAACAAAAAGAAAATATTATGAAGAACATCCTGAAATAGTTGATGAAATCCTAGAAAAAGGTACTAACAAAGCAAGAGAAAAAGCTAAAGAACAAATGGCTAAAGTTAAACATGCAATGAAAATAGATTACTAATAGTAATCTATTTTTTTAATAAATAAATCCCCGGTAAAAACAAATAAAACTCCCAAGTCTTCAAAACCATCCCCAAATACTTAAAAAAACTACATCCAAACATCACTAAATTAAAATAAACTATAACTATAGTCAAACTAATACTACATAAAAAAATACCTATCATATATATTAATCTTTTTATCATATAATATTCTATTTTTATAATTAAAAAATAGAATATTATAGGTGAACTTATGTTTAAATATATAATTATTTCTATAATAGGAAGTATAACTAATCTACTCCCTATCTCCTATTCTACTCATATCTATATATATCAAAATCTATTTAATACAAAGATATTTGAAAACACTTACTTAATAAACACTATCTATCTTTCTATACCTATCTCTATCTTACTTACATATAGAAAAGATATTCTAAACAATCTTCTTCTACCAATAAAATCTCTTATAAAAAAAGATAAAACTAAATACAAAAAACAAATATCAAATCAAAACATATTTTTAATAACATGTATTTTATCTACTTTAATAACTTATTTTATTCCTAAATTTAATAAATCTCTAAAAACAATCCCTATTTATCTATTTATTCTAAGTATTATTATTCTATTATCTATTAATAAAAATGGTTCTAAAAAGCAAAATGATCTATCTCTCAAAGATTCTTTTATATTTAGTTTATCTCATATTTTAAATTCAATACCTACTATCTCCCCATTATGTAGTAATCTCTTAATATCCAAATATTTAAATTTTAATAAATCTCTATCTATAAAGTATTCTCTTCTTACTTTATTACCAATCTATCTAATTAAATCAATCTCTAGTATTAATTACTTATTACTAAATACAAACTACATACCATATTATTTACTTAGTATTTTAATATCAACTATTATTAATCTAAAAATAATTAATTATTTAAAAGATATTTATTATAATAATAAACTTTATAAATTAAGTATTTATTGTCTTTTACTAGGTATCTTCTTATTATATTGGTTCAGATAAAAAGAAGTTTATTCAACTTCTTCATCATTTGTATACTCTAATAATCCTATATCTACACTATTAATAGAATCAAATCTTTTAGTAATTTTCTCAGTAGTAATATTTATATCTTTTATATCTTTTGTTACTGTATCAATACTTCTTGATAGTTTGTCCCATCTTTCACGATATTTAACAAATTCTCTACTTAGTTTATTTAATTCTACATGTATTACTTGTGCATATTTATCTCTTTCTATATTCTTTAATATCATTTGAATTATAGTAAGAGTACTCATTAATGTAGTTGGACTACATATCCAAACTTTCTTTTCGAATGAGTATTTTAATAATTCTGGATGGTAAGCATTTATTTCTGCAAATATCGCTTCTGCTGGTAAGAACATTATTGCTTCATCAGCAGTTTCACCAGGTATTATATATTTACTACTTATTGCATCAATATGTTTTTTTACATCACTTTTAAATAATTTAGTTGCATTATCTCTTTCATTTTGTGACAACGTTCTATCTGTCATTCTCTCGAAATTTTCTAAAGGAAATTTACTATCGATACATATTGTTCCTAATGGTTCTGGTGCAAATAATATTGAATCTGCTATATAACCATTACTCATCGTATGTTGTACATCATATATACTTCCCTTTTTATCACCAAACACACTAGTTAGAATATAATTTAAATTTACTTCTCCAAATATACCTCTAGTCTTTTTGTCTGTTAAAACACTTTGTAAACCGACTATTTCTGAAGATAAACTATCTATTTTCTTTTGTGCTTCATCTATTTTAGTTAATCTCTCTAAAATGTTATTAAATGTCTTATTAGTCTTCTCAAAGTTTTGATCAATTCTCTCATTAACTTTATCATTTATCAACATTAACTTTTGTTCTATTTTATCATTAAGTTTATTAAAGTCTTCAACTAAGAACTTGTTTATATCAAATTTAAAATCAGCTAAATCATTACTAACATTCTTTTCTAACTTACCCAATCTTTCAACTATATCTTTATCATCATCTTTTTTTAATAAGTTTAAAACCATTAAAATAATAACAACTATTAATAATACTAATATCACATAATCCATATCTAAAACCTCTCATCTAATCCAAACTTTTTATTAACAATTTGTGCTACCACATAAGCTATAACTACTAATACAGCTACCTTAATAAATTCAATTGGATTAGTTAAACATTCTACTAAATTACAACCAATATATCCCCAAAATATTACGACAAATATTTTACCAAGTAATAATGCATATAAGTATTTCTTAACTGGTATATTTGACAAACCAGCTCCTAAATTAATAAAGAAAGACGGCATAAAAGGTATTGCAACAAATAATACTAACTTTACAAAACTTAAATTATCTATTAATTTATTATATTTAGAAATCATCTTACGATTCTTTATCTTTTTTTGAAAATAATCATGAAATCCTTTTCTACATAAATAGAAAGTTATAAAACTACCAATAGTTGTACATATCCAAGATATTAAACCACCAAGTATCGGCCCCATAACAAGCATATTTACAGTAATAAATACAAATAATGGTAGAAAAGCTAAAACACCTTCTAAAACAATTAAAATTGAACTAAAAATAGGAGCTAATATTCCCAAATTAAGTAAGAACTCATTAATAATTTCATTTATCTCATTAAAATAACTCATATACATCATATACTAATTATAAAATATTAACTACTAAAAAACAATTGTTCTACTCTCCCTAATGTAAAACTTTACTCTTTATATACTAAAGTAACATCATAACCATAAAACTCTAATATATTAACTGCTTTCTTACTCTTAACACCACCATTACAATATATATAATATTTCTTACTTTTATCTAATAACTCTTTATGATTAATTAATAATTCTTCATAAGGAATATGTATTCCATTACAAACAATCTTCTTATCAGTATAATTAATATCAATAAATATTCCCATATCATCATGATAATCTTTTAATAATATCTTTTTCACCTAATCACCCAATATATTTTATGTAAAAGAAAAGATGATGAACATTATTCATCATCTCCAAAGAAATCATCAAAGAAAGCATCATCTGATATAGCATTATTACTATTAATAACTATTTTATCAGGATTAACATTTACATTAGTTTTTTCTACTATAGGTTGTGTACTAGGAGTAGCAACGACTGGACTCTTATCTTCACTCTTAATAGTAGTATTATAAACATTGTACTCATTTAGTTTATTAGTAACATTATCTAATTTATCTTTTGATATTTCAAAACTATCAACATAGTTCTTTGTTTCTTCTTTTTTCTCGTTATTTATTTCTTGCTTAATATTTTCCATTATATTAGGTACTGTATTATATATATTGTAATCTGAATTATCTGTTGTTTTAACTACAGTTCCACTATTATAACTTGGTTGAATAATAGAAGCATTTTCTACTTTTGGTAAAGTATCAAAACCAAAATCATCTTCATCAATTGGACTACTAGTAGCAACAGCTATATTAGCTTTTTCATTACCAATAGAAATTTCATTCGGTTTATTTGTTCTTGAACCACCAAATATATTAAATTCATCAATAGTATCTGAATTATATTTAATAGTACCATTTGGTTCTTCTTTAATCTCAGGAAGTTTGATTCCAAATTCACTTGTATCATCTAATTTAGGTGATATTTTTGGTTCTGTTCTAACTTCTGGAGTTACATCTTTTATAGTAGTTTCTTTTTTATTATCAAATATATTGAAACCATCTACATCTTTCTTAAAGTCTAAGTTCATAGTAGCTGGTGCATCATCAATTACCATATTATTTGATGTTGAAACACTAGGTAGTGAAATATCTTTTGATTCAACTTTCTTTTCTACTTCTAATGGCATAACATCTTTTGGTTGATTATTTTCTTTAAGTTTAGCTTGTTCTTCTTTTTGACGAGCTTCTTCAGCATCTAGTTCAGCAATTTTCTTATCGATGTCTCTCATCATTGCATCTAGATCTATTCCGCCACCAAGTCCACCAAATAGACCTCCTCCATCACTCTTTGGAGGTGCTCCAAATGGATCAGATGAACCAAATGGATTAGAAGAACCACCAAATGGATCACTCTTAGGAGTACTAGCAAATGGATTATCCATTGAACCTTTAAAAGGATTAGATGCTCCTCCACCAGCTCCTGGGAATGCGCCACCTTTATCATTTAAAGAATTCTTTATCTTGTCACTTTTTTTCTTTTTAGTAAATTCTTTTACATCGAATAGTTGAACTTCTTTCTTTTCTCTTTCTGGATAAGTTGCTTCAACTTTTGGATGACCCCAATCCATTTTAAAGTTTGGAGTATATTTTGTTTTAAATGGTGATAAACGCCATCTAATAATTATTGCTTCGAATAATTTTAATTTTTGTAAGTCAGTAACAGTTACAAGTGGAGTTGAAGCAGTTTTATCTTTATCACTAGATTTTACTTCACCACACATCTTAGAGATTTCTTCTAAGGCAGCTAACTCAGTTGATATTAAGTAAACTAAGTTACCACAGTTACCTTTAATTGTTTCTGCATCTTCATTACCATATACACTCTTTAATTGAGCAAAGTTTTGGATAATGAATGTAAATCTTATTGCTCTTGAACGAGCTGCTGTAACCATTGTTGTAACATCTTTTAATGGTGGCATGTTAGCAAACTCATCAAGAATAAAGTTTGTTCTAAATGGTAATTTACCACCATTTTGTTGAGCAACATCAATTAATGTTTCATAACATTGTTTAATGAAGATTGTTGCTAATCCATGATATGTAGTCTTTTCATCATGAATAATAATAAATACAGCCGTTTTCTCTCTACCTATATTACGCATATCAAAATCACTATATGATAACATTTCTGATAGATTTTCACGTGAAGCAAATAATCTTATCTTTTGTCTAAATACTGATAAAATACCACCCTTAGTTTCAGTAGGTGAATTTATTGTATTTGAAGCAAAAACATATGCATTAGAAGCTTCACCTTTTAATGTAAAATATTCTTTAATATAATTACTAGCAGCAAACTTTTCTTCACCAACTGTACTCATATAATTTATTGAGTTCAAGTTGATTTCTTCCATTTTAGCATCTTCAAATAATCCTAAAGACAAACCTGAGAAGTAGTCAGCAGCTGACTTTTCCCAGAAAGGATCTCCAGATTTATTATTTGGATCATATAAGATATTTAACGCTACGTCATCTAGTAATTCTGTCGCTTTATCGAAATTACCATCTTTATAATATTGATAAGGTAATGTAAGTGGATTCCAAGCATTACCATTTTGTGGTTCACGGAAGTTTAATACAACTACATTATAACCACGTTCTTTCATATAAACACTAGCAGCTTTATAAAGTTCACCTTTAGGGTCAGTAATAATCATACTTTCGCCTTTTTTTATTAATAGTTCAACCATTGGTTCAACTATTGTTTGTGATTTACCTGAACCAGTAGAACCTATAACTAAGTTATGATATTCACCATTATCAACCCATAATCTTTTTCCATCATTAACTAAAGGAATACCAGCTACAGTAGTTTCTTGTGATAATGGATCAACAATTTCAACACCTTTATCACTTTTTATTTCTTTATCTTTAGCCCATCTTGAATAACCTTTTTCTTGTTTCTCACCTATTTCAAAACCAACACCTTTTTTACGTTCAAAAACAAATGAAGAAACACTACTAAATATTAACACAACAAAAATAATAAATAATATTATAGTTGCACCAAAAAACTCAGTAAGTCCAGGTATTGGATTCAATCCATAAAAAGCCCCTGTCTTACCTAAATAATTAATATTAGTCGTAATAATCGCACATAAATATAATAGTAAACCTGCAAATATTGCAAATATTCCTAAATCCTTAGGAGAAATACGAAATTTCATGGATAAAATCACTCCAAATCTAAATATATTATACTACATAATAATGTAAAAATAAAAGGAAATAATCTTTCCTTTTATTTCTTAATCACTTTTAGAAACTTTCACAAGTATTATAGCAAACATTGCAAAAATTACAATAGCTCCAAACAATATTACATAAGGATATTTATCTAAAAATGATTCTTTTTTATCTTTATTTTCATTATTATCTACATCACTAGTATTCTCTTCATCATCCTGATTATTATTTTGTTCATTATTACCAGTAGATACATCATTTCCATTATTGTTATTATTAGAATCATTATTAGTTGTTCCATTATTTCCAGTAGTACTATTATTTGTAGAATTACTTTCATTAGGATTATCTAATACTATGTATATATGTTTCTTTGTATTCTTAGTAAATACCCAAGTATATACATTTCCATTTACATAATCAGCATTATTTTCAAGTACTTTATATGAAGGAGTTATATTAATTTTTACACTATCTAAATTAGTATACTTATCAAAATATTTTATTCCTCCAGTAGATGTTGATATTACAATTTCTTCATCTACTTTACTTTCTCTAATGTTAAATGATTGAAATGATGTTTTTACAGAACGAGCTCTCTTATATTCATCAACGGTATATTTATAACTATAATTTATCTTATATCCACTAACATCTTGTGTAACATTTTTATTATAGTATGAAACTCCTTCATTTTTTACATCAGGTTCTATATCACTGAAGATATCTTCATAAAATACCGGTACATAATTATAATACGAAGAAGTTGAAGTATCATTAATAGTTACAGTTTCATTTATTCCAGTATCATTTATTATAATATTAACTTCTGCACTACATCCTGTAAGAAGTATTACTAACAATAAAAGTATAGTTATTTTTTTCATTAACTCGACTCCCTTACATTAGACTCATTATTATAATAGTCTTCCATATCTACTCCCCAGTATCCACTACTTCCAAATGGTCGACGAACAAATAATACACCATAATCATATCCAGCTGCTTCAGCACAGATATATTGTTTATTTTCTTCATCTATTGCTACTACGAGTACAACATGGCTATCTGATTCTAATAAGTCACCTGGTTGTACAACTGCACTACTAGAACTTAACGTTACCTTCCTAGCTCCACTTATATATTGGAAATTACTTGCTAGGTTCTGACTCATACTGAATCCACCATTTTTAATTGCCCATGGTACAAATCCTGAACAGTCTAAACCACATCTATCATAAACTCTTCCATTAGCTGAAGTTCTACATTCTGTACTTCCCCAATAACCTAAAGCGCCAACAACTACACCATCATAGTGTCCTCCACCCCAATAGTAAGGAACTTTAACACCATAGTTATCACCAAGTTCACCAATTAATGTTACAGCAGCTGCTACAACACCAGCTCTAGTACCATAACCAGCATTTTTTACATTGTTTTCAATTAATTCATTGAATTCTTCTAAACTACTACCATTACTACTTAAGAAGCTTTCTAATGATTGATTTAATACCGTATCATCATCAGATGTTAAGGTATAATCGCCATAATCAAAATGACCAGTATATTTACATTTAGCACTACTTATAGTATCAGAACCATAAACTTCATTTAGTATTTCAATATAGTTATATCCTTCAGCAGGCATTGATATAAATCTTTGTGTCTCAGGTGCCTTATAACCTAGTTTTAATACATCACCATTTTCATCAAGTAAAACTTCACCCATTACTTCTTGTGCTATTGCTTCATAACGAGCTATTTCTTCTTCACTTAATGCTGACTTCCAAAGTGTACCATTTTCTTCTGCTTCTTTACCGTATAAACTTGGTTTACCATCTCTCAATTCAGTATATATATCTTGAGTATAATCCCAATAAACTTGGTCATTAGTACAAGCTCTCATACGGAATGTATTTGTTTCAGCATTATATCCATAAAAACAATTATCTGGATCACTTGGACACATTCCTAAATGTCTTGTTAAAGTAAAATTACGTACAGCAATTAATTGCGCTTTGTAAGTATCATCATATTCATGACCAGGTCCTGCTTCAGCTAAAGTAACACCTAAAATATATTTTTCAAAATCTATTGTATCAAGAACTTCATAACCATTTGCTTCAGAACCATCACAATTAATTAATTCAACTTTTGCATCAGTTATTTCTATTGTTCCTGAACTAGATAAACCTGATAATTCATAAGTACAGACTTTCTTACCACGTCCACCCATATCTCCATCAATAGTTGCAAGAATTATTAAAACAAATAATATAAGCACCCCAACTACTATTAAAAAATACGGATTTGAAGTAATGGAAGCCATTAACTTATTCATTAAGTCTCCCATAAATGAATTATCATGTTCTGAATCTGAACCATTATTTCCATCAGAAACATTATTTTTAGCTTTATTAAAGATGTTTTTTATTCCACCTCTAAACTTATTACCTAAGCCAGACATTAATCCGCCACCAAAACCAGCACCTAATCCTTTTCTACCAGTTGTTGCCTTAGGAGATGTTTCTGCATTAACTTTATTTTGATGATCTAAATTACGTCTAGCATTTTGTGTCGAATCAGTAGCTTGCGGTTGATTCTTGTTGTTTCTTCTTAAAGCACCATAACCATTGCCAGTTTGTCCTCCGCCCTGATTATTCTGTTGATTATTACCAGTTTGATTTTTAGAGCCATCTTGTTGACCTTTTTTTTGATTTTCTTGTGCTTGTTTTTGTTGCTCTTCTGCTTGTTTCTTTTTATCTATATCATCTAGTTCATTACTCTTTTTTTCTTTACCTTCACTAGTTTCTTGAGATTGAGCACCTTGTTGCTGTGCTTCTTTTGGAACATTTTTATCAACTTGATTTCCATCACCAACTTGTTGTCCATTACCAGCATTTGCACCAGTTTGTGGAGGTTGAGATTCTCCATAGTCTTTTCCAATATCTGGAGCAGTTTCATTTTTATCAAAAGGTTGTTCATCTTGAGGTAATCCATCTTTCTTACCTAAACCATTACCATCTTCTCCTGGTTTATTTAAAGAATTATTATTAGGTAAACTACTACCATTAGATGAAGTCCCCATATTAGAATTTGGATTATAACCTTGTGATCCAACTGCAGTTGAAGGTTTACGATCAATTCTTTCTGTTCCACCAGAACTTTCTCTTACAGAATCTTGAAAAGACTTATTTGCTAAGTCATTATAATCAGTACGAGCTTGTTCTAAATCTTTATTAGCTTCAGCTTTTACTTGTTCAACTGTTTTACCTTCACTATTTACTATATCACCAATTTTTTGAGACATAAAACCACCGTCCACGCTATCAAAAGTATAACATAAAGCTGCAAAATAAAAAAGCTGTTAAACAGCTTTTTATAGGTATTATAATCCTCCACCTGCACCAAAAGAATCTAATTCTTCTTGAGTACATAAAATGTGAACTCTCATACGTCTACTTCCACAAACAAACAATGCTTCACCTTGATTATAGTATTTAATACTATCCATTTCACTTTCATTCAAATCAATTAATAATGCTAAATCTTCAGTAGCTTGTTTCTTAAGTCCCATTACTAAATAATAAGAAGCATTATCAAATATAGCTTTACCATGTACTATAACATTAGGAGCAGCAAAATCTGTAGGTTGTTGAGTAATTATAATAGTACCAGTATTGTATTTACGAGCACGTCTTTGAATTTGTGCTAAGAATTCAGCACCTAATTCATTTCTAGTTGATAAAAGTACGTGAGCTTCATCAACACATAATACTGTAGTTTGTTCTTTATCTAAGCTTAATCCCCAAGCAAACTTTAATATATTAAAGAATAAAGCATTTCTAATATTTTCATCAGCATTCATTAATTCTCTTATATTAAATACAATGATATTACTATCTATTTGTAATGTAGTATGCCCACAGAAATAATATCTTAATTCTCTTGTTAATGGTCTAACTTTAAGTTCAAGTCTTTCCATTACATCTCTTTCACGAGTTTTATCAGGCATTGATAATAATCTACCTTTAATAGTAGCATATACATCATCAAATGTTGGGAAATCTTCTGAAGTTAATTTACTAAAATCAGTATCAAAATCTATTTTATAACGTTTATAAGTATCTTGTACAACTTCACTAAACATTGCTAAAACATCATCTTCAATACTAGGAGTTAAATACTTCATAAATGCCTTTAATGATTGTAGTGCTCTAGTTAAAACAGTATATCCTAAACCTTGATCAAGTTCTTCTTGATCAGCATCAGGAACAACTTCAAGTGGATTTATCATACCGAATTCTCCACCTTTACCTAAATCTAGGAAACTACCATTAACATTTTTACACATGTCTTCTAATTCACCTTCTGGGTCAAGACATACTACTTTATAACCATTTCTAATATGGCTTCTAATTAATAGTTTAGCAGCAGTTGATTTACCAGAACCAGAAGTACCTAGAATAATCATATTAGCATTATTTCTATTATGTTCTTTTTTTATCTTAAATAAGAATTGATTAAATAATATAACACCACCAGAGAAGTCAACACCAAGTAATGTAGAATCTCCTGGATCTTTTATACTATCAAATACAAATGGATACATTGCAGAAATAGTAATAGAAGGTATTGGTGTACCAATTCTATTTTCAATATCTTGTTTAGGGAATATTGGAATAATTGATTTTAAAACTTTTTCTTGTTCAAACATCAATGCAACAGCTCTCATACCTAGAGCATCTATATAGCTACGAACTTGCATTTTTTTCATTTCAAGTTCTTCTGGACTATCAGCAACAACCATTATATGTAATTGGAAATCAAATATTCTTGCTTGAGTAGAAGCTAACATTGAAATGAAACTTTCTAATGATTCATAGTCTTGTCTAATTCTTTCCTGAATAGTTTGATCTCTTTCAGATTGATAACGCATTTTTAAGTCAGCAATCTCTTTATTTAACATAGATTGTAATGTTGAAAATTCAATTGGAATATGTTTTGCAACCAATTTAACACCAGAAATATTAGTAAGATTAGCTAAAAATCCTGGATTAACAAATTTAGGATAACTAATAACAGATAAAATAGTAGCATATTTTCCACTTATTATGAAATCCATTGGTTTAAATTGTAACCCCTTAGGAGCGATTTCACTTTTTAAATTCATATTACACTCTCACCGTCCCAAAAGTAGTTGTCATTCCCCCATTTAAGAAGTTATCTAATATCATTCTTAAATCTGAATTTGATACTTGAGTAGAGTTTATTGAAGCATTAGCTAACCCTGCTATCAAGTTGTGAATTCTCTTTTGTACTATCTCTAATTTCTTTTCTTTAAATAATATAAAGTATTCAGTATCAACAACGTTATATTCTGCCCCCATAAATGCATTAGCCTTATTAATATCTTGAATAATTAATTTTCTAACAGCACCATCAGTACATCTTTGATATAACAATTGTAATTGAGATAAATACAAGTTAATATCTACTGGTCTATCAGCAACAACTAACCAGAATTCATAATCTATCATGTTATAAAAATTTTGTAGGTTAAAAATTACATTTTCTCTTTCTCCAGCATCTAAAATAAATATGTTTTTAGGAGCAACTTTTATACCAGTTACATAATAACCATTATCTAACTGTATCATACCATTCATTATATTTTTTATAGGTACCCAATCTTCAGACCATTTACTTGTCTGTTCAACAGATACGCTACCTTGATTTTGAGTAGGAGTCTGATCTACTCTACTTGCCTCTATTATTCCCATATTTTACACACCAACCTCTCCAATAATATTTTTTTCTTCCTGTTGCATATCTATATATATTTCCTATCAAAGTCATTACATTATGATAATTAGGAACAGGAGCTACTAAGAATGAAGCTATTATAGCTGGTGAAGCTAATCCTAACATTACCATTAAATTATTTGATTTTATTAAACATAATAGCAATACAGAAAAACCAACCCCGATTAAGAATACCATTAAATCAAAGCCAGTGAAGAATCCCAAAATTAATTGGGATTTCTTCGAATTGGCTGGTATTAAAAAGTTATTATTATTCATATATCACACAACCTTTCATGTATATACTATTTCTTACCAGATTTCGCATCTTCAATTTGACGTTTATGTCTAACTTTTTCTTGATAATCTTCAGATAATGGAATACCTTCAGAAACAGTCTTACCTTTTTTAGAAGCTCGTGAAACTGCTGTATCTGCCTCGAATTTAGATTTACTATCTCTACTCAATTTATTTTCTATTAATCTTTGTAAGTCTTCGAAATTTAAACTTCCTTCACTAGCATCAGATGAATCGTAATTGCCAGTTGTCGAATTATAAGTATAAGAAACAGTTGAATTATCGCCTTTAGTAAATACAAATGAACGTTGTTTCTTAACATTTTCAGCATTATATGAATGACCATCATTAGTAAAATCAGAAATCATACCCAAAGCAGTTTCATCACCAAAGACAATACGTGAACCATTTTTTGAAATATAATCATAATTAGAATTTAAGAATGATTGAAGAACACCTTTAATATCTGTACTATCAGCATTTTCAGCAACCCAGTCATCTAATGCAGCTTCCATTAAATCTTTTTCAATTTTAATTTGACGTTGAATATTAACTCGTTCATTAGAAAGTTCTGAAGCAGATTTTTTAGCAATTTGACTGAAGTCGGCAGTTACTTGATCTCTTAAAGTTCTCAAATCTCCAGATGCCTCTAAATCGGCTCTAATTTGATCTTGAATAGTCGATAAATCAGTAGTAGCTCTAGACAATGATTGCCTTGCTGAATCTCTCATAGCAATAGCATTTCTTTTTGCAGTTTCATCATTAGAACGCTCAGCATTTATTAAAGCTCTCTCTGCCGCCTCTAATTCATCTTCAGCTCTTTGTTTAGCTAATAAATAAGTAGTAGCTCTTGCATCGGAATTAATCTTACGCATAGTTTCGCTGTTAAGACGATTACGTAACTCTTCATTATAAGAATTTTCATCCCATCCCTCATGATATTCGCTTATAGGTTGAGATTTTAAATCGTTCATCTTTTTCTCATGAGCTTGAGCAACTAAAGATTTTTTTAGTGCCTCTGAACGAACATCATCTTTAAGTTTTTTTACAGCATTTGCATATTTTATATCAGCATCTTCAATTTCAAGACTAACTGAAATAGTAGTCCATGAATCAAGTCTTTTACCTAAATTATCTAAATTTCTACCAACAGCAGTTGCACTATTATAACGCTCTTGAGCTTGTCTAAGCGCTTCCTTAGCAGCTGCTATTTCAGCAGGATCCCCAACACTTAAAGCTGTATCATATGCTTGTTGCTTAGCCTCAAGATTTGCTTTTGCTGCCTCTAATTCCTTATCATTGGAAACTTTTTTGTTATAAGCATTATCCAACATATCATTCACTCTACGTCCATGCTCACGAACATCCATATTATTCATAGATGGCTTATGACCAGGCCTTAAAAATTGATCATAAGCACTAGCTCCTGCACCAAGAAACAAACCTTTCATTCCGCCACCAACAGCACTCATAGCCTTACCAAAGCCTTTTTTATCAGAAGAGGCTGCACGTCCTCTAGCAAGCATATTTCTAAGACCGCTTTTACCAATATCCTTAGCAGCATAATATCCACCATCAGCAAGTTTCTTACCAATACCTAACTTCATTGAACCTTTTTCAATATTAAGTGATTGGCATATAATATCAGGAGCACTCTTAGCAAAAATAACTAAACCTAATATCAAGAAAGCTAATGCCAATGATTTTTCCCATAGAGCCAGAGAGTCACTTCCCCATAAAGCACCAGCTGATGAAAACAAATCCTGTAAATGACAAACTATATATACAACAATGTAAACGACGGATATTCTAATAAACACTTCTAAGAACGTTGAAACAACATTTTTTATATATTTACTAAAAGTATCTTTATATTTAGGTAATACCTGCATTATCAACGGTATCGGCGCAATAATCTGATAATAAGCTAATTTTGCAGCTCTAACACCCATATCAATACTGAATGAGGCAAAAGCATATAACGCAAATGCTCCACATAAAGTAGAAATTCCCCAAGTATATTCAATCTCATCATTTTGAATATTATCAATAAATAACAAAAATGTTTTAAAACCGCCGCCACCAGCAACAATAGCATAAGCTTGATTTAAAGTTACAGCATCAGTACTAATTGCAGATGCATCTTGATACGCAGAATCAGAAACAAAAGCATTAGCACAAAGAGCAACAGTAGCACCACCAACTAAAATAGTAGCTAACCCACCAGTAGCAAAGCCTAAAGCAATCGTAGCTGCTAATCCTAATCCACACAAGATTGAACTAGAAACAGTTTTTACTAATAAGTCACTAGGATCAGCTTCAATTTCAGAAGAATCATAACCATCTGCAGGATAGAAAAAAGCCTGCCATATACTCGTAGCAGCAACAGCACCACCTATATTTTTTATTTGTTCGTCTGGATTACCAGAATACGAAGTATCTCCAATACTACCACTAACATCTTCGGTATTTTCAATTCTAAAGAAAACTTTACCAATAACATCTTGCTCCAAGAATAACCCTTGAGCTTGATATAAAACATTAAATAAAACAGGTGTTATAGCAAGACCAACAACAGCTATAACAACCCTTTTAACCATACCAGGTCCTAAATCACCTTTAGTTGCTTGATCAGGATCAACAATAGCTTTCAATATCGCATAAGAAAGCACAAATAACATCAAAACACCAATTATAATATAGATTCTACTAGCAATATCATAGTATACATCTGATGATAATAATCTTGCACTAGCAATAGCCATAAATATCTTATAAGCAGAAGATATCAAACTGTAAATAAAAGTATCCAAAACAAGTATAATTCCTAAAAACACATCAGAAAGTATATCTCCTATAAATAACAATTGCATATAATTAACTCCCTTCTATTCTATCCAATTCCACAAGTACCATACCATCCAAGTAATGGGAATAAGAAATCAACCAATACTGGAATAAAGAATAAAATCATTGCCAGTACAATTCTCTTACCAGTAGTCTTAGTAGCCTTACTTAAAGCATCTTTATCTTGACTAGCCGCAGCTTTAACGAAATCTGAAACTGATAAAACTAAACACAATATCGGTCCAGCATACTGCATAATGGTTAATACTTGCTTTAAAAAGTATGCAACTGATGTATCATCATCTGGATCACCAAATATAGCATCACATCCCTCTGAAGTACTATCTAATTTGTATACAACATCACCACTATAAGCTTCTACAACTTCTGGACTCGATACAAAAAAAGTACAAAAAAGTACCATACATACTAAAATCATTTTTTTAAACATGGAATACACCTCTAATCATAAAAATTATAACACAAAAAAAATGATATTTAAACAAATATCATTTAATTCTCTGATTTTATTGATTAGCAACCATTAGGGTTAGTAATACAAGCTTCACAAACAGCGTAATCGCCTTCTGAATTAAATCCATCAGCTAATGTGAATGCAAATCCAACAATTGTAGGTACAAAGAAAATAATTACACCAGCAAGAATTCTCATACCTAATTGTTTAGCAGCTTTTTTGATTTCATCATCTTTACTTGCTACTACTGCTTTTCCTAAGTCAATCATACCAAAAATAATGATTAACAATGGAATAACAATTTTAAATACGCTTAAAATTTTTCCTACTAAAACCCAAATAGATTTAGTTTGAGTACAAAAATTAACTGCAGCTAATAAATTCATAAAAACATCTCCTTCATTCATACTATGATTGTATTAAAAATTATAAATTCTGTCAAGTTTTTCTTCTATTCCTTGACTATTCCAAACAACTTAGCAGCTCTACTACTATCGCCAACTGGTCTATTTTTATCAAAACCTAGTTTATTCAATAGTTCATCTAGAACTCTATGTTTATCTTTTTTATCATCTAATGGAGGAACGTTGTGGAAAACACTACATCCAGCTTCACTTTCAAAATCACGAATGTCAGATGCATCTAATAAACTCTTATTTAGAACAATCTTCATTCCTCTCATTTTATTTAATATTGAACGATCTTTTCTAATCATTTTATTCAAACGTAAAGTAGAAGGTTCAATCAAATATAACATTTCTGTACAATTTGCTTCTTCAGCACTATCATTTATATCTATTAAAATAACATTATAATTATTAACTGGATTATTAATAATCGAAGATAATTCTTTACTACTTACACTTTTTAAATCAGAATCATTAAAGTATAAGAAATCATTTTTATCTAATTCAATTCCTAAAACAGAATAGTTTTCAGATAATTGTTTTTTTAACATGTATATTAATGTAGTTGCACCAGCATGTTCAGTAAGATTTTTAATACCAATAACTCTAGTAGCTCCCATTGTAGGCATCATCATTGCACTAGAGTTAACAAAATTACTTTCATTTTGAACTTGATTAAATCCAAAACTTCGTCCACCATTATTTTGTTGTTGCATACCACCCATCATATTATTAGAACCTGCATTAGCATTACCTAATAAATGAAATTGAGCAACATCCTTATAAGAATTAGGATTATCTATTAAATACGCAACAGCATCAATATTTCTTGTAAAATTATAAATTCCCATTGATACTAGTTCAGATAAATACTGTGGAGAATTAACCACAGGTGAATCATCCAACAGTAAAATGATCTTAGACATATCCATTCCAAATGATAATCTTTGAATTTGTGAAATATCTTGATATCCAGAAATAGCTGTAATATCTAATACCATTTTATTAAAGAAGAAATTATCAAATTGAGCTATTAAATCATCTACTTGAAATTCTCCATCAACAGTTTTTATTAAATCAATTTTTGTACTCAAGCTAGATAACATAGCTGCATACTTATTAGAAACTATAACGTTCATAAAATTTCCCCTCTCATTTAATCTTAACTATAAATATCTCCATTTAATTTGAATTTATCATCAATAGGTCTATATATTTCATTTGTAATTCCCTCTACTTTAACTTCAAAGAAATCACTTAATACTGGAAATTCCATTTTATAAAATAATCTAACTTTATAATAAATACTTGAAGATGTCGTACTAGAAGACGAAACCTTATTATTGTATTTTATATTAGCTTGACCTGTTTTATGTTTTGCAAAACAATAGTAATATTGTTTTTTCTTACTTGTATCAACTTGTTCCCAAAACCCATTTGTTTCAGTATATTTTAAGTCATATACTCCGTACCAAACATTACCATCATCAGGACATGGTCCCATAGCAGTATAAGCATTTCCAGCTAAATATAAATTAATTGTTTGTAATGCTCCAACATCAACTGTAATTGATTTACTTCCACCAACTTTACTTGATGCTCCTGTTGTTCCAGTATTATTTGTCATACCTTTATTTTTTTCTATAATATTTAAAACTTCGTTTTTTAATTTAAATGTTTGTGAATAATCAACGGTAATTGCAATATATGCAGAGAATAATAAGATAAAAGTTATTATAATACCTAATAACCAAACATTTGCTATACTATCTTTCATATATTCGCATCACCCCGTACACCTGTCACTTTTTAATGGTTCAATATCATTCCAGTTATAAATAACAGAAGTCTCCCCTGAAATATTCAAGTTAAATATAGAACTGATAATTGGCCAATTTAACTTAAAGAATACTGTAACTTTATAATAAGCAGAACGTGGATGTCCTATCGGTCCATCAATATCAGTTACTTGCCCATTTTCAGCAGTATATGGTCTAGTAATAGTATATTTACTAATACAATAATTAACATCTTTACGTCCCATTGTACGCGTATTATTACCTACTTTAAAACCATACCAACAAGAACTATCATCTTCAGGACAAGTTCCAGTAGAGGAATAACCTATACCACTTAAATATTCATTTATATATTTAAGTGATTTTTCATTTACACCATTATAATGTTCTATGGTAGTAATTATTTCATCTTTAATTTTAAAACATCTAGAATAGTTGGTAGATAGACTAATAAAAGTAGTAAAAAGCACTATAAAAGTCAAAACTATTCCGAACAACCAAGTACCACCCATAGCTTCTTTCATAGTCGCACCTACCCTCTAAATGGACAAGTAAAAACTTCTGGTTTAGCACTATTATCTTGAGGATTTATACAATAAGCCTTACCTACATCTTTACCCGAAGAAATATAACCATTATCACACACAGCATTTGCACAATTTGCAGATGTGTAAAAACCTTCTTTAACTAAAGGCCATACCACCATAAAGAAAACAACCGTTAGCAATGCAACGGCTGAAAAAATGATAACGGTAGCATTTAACTCACCTGTAGCTTGTTTCATAACATATCACCTTTTTTTATTCTTTAACTATTATTTGCAACTAGAAGTAAAAGTTCTTCCGTTATATGTAGCAGTACAATTGAATGAAGTACATTTTACATATCCATCATCATTTGCATTAATAGAGTTATCAGCAGTTTCATAGTTACCATTGTTGTCAATATTTGCACAAGCAGTATTGATTGCTAAGTTTGCTTGAATATTTGGCCAAACAAATAATGTAAATAATAAACCAACTGCTGCAATTGCAACAACAGTAATAACTGTCATATTTAATTCTCCTGTAGCTTCTTTCATTTATAAATCATCCTTTCTTATTTTTTATCTACAATTAAATTATACTATTTATTAATTCATAATTCAAGAAAATTATTATGAACCTAACATGTTCATAACGAATATAACAAGAAGAATCATAACACCAACACCAGTACAAACTAACATACTCATTGTTTTACTTTCCATCTTATCTAAACGATCCTTATAACGTTGATCTCTAGCTTTTTGTTGTAAGTTAGAAATTGTTTTTGAGAAAGTAATAAGTTGTTCTTGTTTTCTCTCTTGTCTACCTAAACTCAAACGATATAACAAACGCATCATACGCATTGAGTCACGAACCGGATATTGTTGAGCAAACTCCATATAAGGAGTAACTGTCGAATCACCGGCATTAATCTTATTAATTAAATCAATTAATCCATCTCTAAATATCTTTGGTGCATCAGGAATAGATTTACCTAAAGCAACTGGAACAGTATAGTGTTGAATTAATATTTCTAACCCTTTTAAGTAATAAGGAAGCATTGAATCAATTTGTTGTAAATGTCTCTTATAATAACTTTTTAAGTTAGAATAATCAGTTTTAAATATTAAAAAACCAATTACAACAGAAATAACAACCTTAACAGCAGAAAGACTAGATAAAAACATGAACAACATTAAAATTATAACCATTAATCCATTCTTTATTCTCTTTTGAAACAAAACGTCTGCATCTAACCCTTCACCATATTTAGCTCTAACCAAGAAATCATAATCATCTTCTTTTAGTTTCATAAAAATATCTTGATTATCATAAATAAACTTATTAGGTTTAATATAACCATTAACAGTTAATACTACGAATGAAATAATACCAATTATGAGGATTTCTATATACATTACTATTCAACCCCCACATCTTCATTATAGTATTTCTCACCAGTAACTAAGAAATAACAATTAATAATTATTATTGCATGCAATATTAATTTAACATAGAACTTATCTAACATCGCCAGATATTCAGTTCTACCAAACAACAATTGCATAACTAAAACTAATATGAACAACGCACCACCAAAAGTTAAGAACTTTTTATGGAATACTTGTCTATCCATTCTATCACGATATACACCTTCTACTAAGGCATCTATATCCATTGACATCAATTCCAAAGCTTCACCAGAATCTCTGGCACCTTCTTTTGTAATCTGTAAGAAC
Organism: bacterium; assembly: GCA_963588075.1. Taxonomy (GTDB): domain Bacteria; phylum Bacillota_I; class Bacilli_A; order RF39; family UBA660; genus Coprovivens. The sequence goes on from CAVAGO010000013.1 coordinate 23,127, forward strand.
AATTGATGCATATTCTTAACCATATAATATGGATAAGCTTCATTAAAGAAGTCGATAGATTGATCGATAGTACCATTTTCATAAGACATTTGTATCATTCTTTTAACATCTCTTAATACTGGATCTTGTAAAATACCAGAATCTCTAACACCTTCCAATGATTTAACAAAAGATTGTGTTGTTGTAAATTCCATAATAACGTTAGTAGTATATACTTGAATTTGTTCGAAAATATATTCACTATATAATCTTAATGTTCTTAAATATGCTAAATAAGGAACAAAACAAATTGCAATAACTGTATATATAATAGTAGTTGGAATACTATAAAAATATAAGAAAGTAAGACCTGCAGCAGCTCCACCCATCATAGCAATTTGTGTAGCATACTGTCTTGGAGTATATTCATATCCCAACTCTTTAGTTTTTTGTTTAACTTCTCTATAACTATAAGGAGCATAAGTATTATAGACACCTGATACTGTATCAGCGAAAAACTTATACACGTTATCACCAGTATTATATCTATATGCTAAAACGAATATTGCTATAGCTAAAAGTATCACTAATTCCATAATATCACCTTCTTATTATAGTACATCATTAGCAGCAACAACTTGTTGTGGAACAACATTTTGTGCTGGTACAGCTTGCTGCTGTCCAGGTTGAACAACAACTTGTGTAGCTGGTGCAGCAGGAACTACATTAGTAGGAGCTGCTGGTGTTGCTTGTACAGCAACTTGTGGAGCATTAGCAACCTGTGAAACAGGAGTAGCTGGTGCCACTGCTGTTTGAGCAGATTGAACTCCAGGTTGTACAGAACCACCTACAGTAGGAAATGCTGCCGCAGGTTGTTGTACTTGAGTAGGTGCAGCTGCAGCAACTTGTTGCTGTACAGCTTGTACCTGACTTTGAACAGGAACAGCAGGAGCTGGTTGAGCTTGAACATCAACCTTAGGAGCTGTAGCATTAGCAACAGGAGTATTCTCCTGAGTAACAGCACCAGTCTCTGCATTCAACGCTGCATTAAGAGCAGCAGAAGAAGTTTCCTTATAAGCCAAATTATCTTCAGATGAATCTCTATAATTAGATAAATCCTCTTTAGAATCAGCTTCACCTAATCCAAAAATATCATCTGTTTCAAAATAAACATTACCAATAGCCAAATAATCAATCAACTTTTTAGTTGGATTCTTCAAAGTAACCTTACCATCCAATGTTTTAGAATACAAAGTATTACTCATTGGTCTATTAGTTACATCATCAACATAGAATTCGCAAATCTCCATAATTTCACGTTGAAATCTACCAAGAGCTTGTGAATAATAACCTTTAACATAAATACCAATTTGAACATATCTATGAATAGAACACAAATATTGATCAATATCTTGACTACCTTCCAATAACGCGTACATACGCATTGGTATACTTGACGCTTTATCAGCATGGATTGTTGATATAACGTGGTGACCAGAAGATATTGAGTTACGAACGGCCATAACCGCTTCAGCAGAACGAACCTCGGCAAGTAATATCCAAATAGGGTTCTGTCTCATGCAGGCAACTAACGCTTCAGTATATGAAGCTATATTATTTGTCTTCATTGCAACAATATCTCTATGTGGGAAAATCTTATCCAAGTGAAGTTCCAATGTATCTTCAATAGATATTATCTTTTCATTCTCTTTAGTATTACTAGCTAAATACTTAACAAGCTCAGTTTTACCTGAACCAGTTTCTCCAGCAACTAATATATTACAATGTCCCCAAACACATTTTATTAAGAAATCATGCATTTGTTCTGTAATATATTGTTCATTCATCAATTTATCTTTATTTAAACGAATCTTTGCAGGAGTCTTACGTATCAAACAAGCAATTCCATTAGTCGCAATCGACTCATGAACAAAGTTCATACGTAATTCAGCACTTTCAGAGTCCAAAAATGGATGAGCCATATTGAATGTTCTACCCATTACGTTAGCACACTGAAACGCTAATTTTTCCATAAATGGATTATTGATATCAGGTCTTTCAACCTGAAACACTCCTTTAGATAATGTTTTTAGCCAAACCTGACCAGCATTACTATAAGAGATATCGGTAACATCGTCATCTTCTAAAAACTCTGACAACGGTCCAAAATCCATCTGGGAGAAAACATTCTTCTCATCCATATTAACACCCTCTTATTTTATTCTTATAACTAACCACAAACAGTTAAATCTTGACATTCATTTTGTAAAATATAAGTCTTATTAATAATCATAGCTTCCAATTCATCACTCTTAAGTTCTGTAGGAGAAGCAGACTCAGAATAAGAAGTATTTCTAACAATAGGTTCAATTTCAATACCTAAGTGCTCTGCTTTCTTAAGAAGTAAGAATAACTTCTCAGGAACAGCAAATAACAAGAACGCAGCTTCAGAAGGATTCTCCTTATCTGCAAATACATTCTTACCATCACCATCTTTAACAGCTAATACTTCAATAGACTTAATAAATCTACCATAAACCAATAACCCATCCTCTTCAGATTTCATATACAAGTCAATATTATCTCCAGGAAATATTGAATTACCTAATGCCTTATCATTATTAACTTTCAAGTTATAAATAGTATAACCATCTTGAATGTTTGAGAAAATTGAATCTGGCATTTCTTCTTCTGAAATTAAATTTTCAGAAAAGAAGAAACCATTTTGTGGAATCTTACTATCATAAGAAACCAACTTACCAGATATTTCATTAACATTAGTAACAAGATTACTCATAGCATTAATTGTATCTTTAGGAATACTAACATAACTTATATAATCTTCAGTTATTTTTGTACCTGATACTAAAGTAGCAGTACAAACAGGAACTGTAATAGGTTGAATTGATTTTGTAACACGCCAGTTATATCCAAGATATAAAACAACAACGCCAACCAATACCCCAAGAATTGTAATAGTATTTTTATTACTTAAGAATTTCTTAAAAGGTACCAAAAAATTTCCCATATTTTATCCTTCCTTTCAAATACTAATGCTATGCATAATACTCGCAAGCATTATATGTTCTTTCACAATCAACACCAGAACAAGATACTGGTAAATTGTTATCAAATTCTACTACTAAGTCAATTGAGTTAACAACATCTAATTGTGTTACTCCAGTATCATCAGCAGTAGCTGTATCTCTACCTACAACAAATCCAGCTGTTGTAGTAGAAATTTTTATACTTACTTTAGGAGGAGATTCATATAAATCGTAAAATTCTACATTATAAGTGTCTGTAATATTAACAGTTTCTGCAAATCTTCTCAGGAAGTTTTCAACGAAAACTTCCTTTAAGATTCTAACTTGTCTTGTTTGAGCATAATAGGCATAATCGATTGAATCGTATATAGCACTATTTGCAACTTCTTTTAATTGGTAATAATCTTGAGTATTTGTTGTTGTAGCATCATTTGCTAACATCATTACAACTACAATAAATATACCAAGAAGGATTAACCAGTAACCCCAATAGGACTCTTTCATATAATTTCACTCCTTCCTATTTAAATGCCAATCTGAAGTATGTTACAGTTTGTTGGCTTGATGTAGATTCAGTATATGGATATACATAAGATGTTTCACCTTTACCGCTATTATCGCCTAAGTTTTCAACATAGTCTATCCAACGACATCCACTCTTAACTAAAGAATTAATTGTACTTGCATCGAATTGACCATCAACAACAACACAAACTTTGTCATTTCCTTCTTTAGCTAAAGTACTAGATTTAACAATATTACTATCTTTAGCAAGATCTTCTAAGAATACACTACCATAGTGTTGGAAGTTAATTACTTCATCATTCATTTTAGATTCATCAGTTTTCCAGCAATTGTTATCTGTTAAATTTGAACAAGAAGAACTTAATAACGCGATTGAATAACGACCATAAACTTTTAAGTTATTATAATTTAACTCATATCCATGTTCATCATTATATTCTCTAATCTTAGTCAATGTTGTTGGTGTTAAGTAATATGCATATTCAGCACCACCAGCAGCAGAAGAACTTGAGTAAATTGTTTCACCTTGTGATTCAATTGCATTTTTCAATTGATCACCTTTTGAAGTAGTTAAGTTATATTCACCACCATATGTGAATGGAGATGAATTACTCCAGTTAGTTGCAACAGGTCTAGCACTTTCATCTACATCAACATCAGAAAGGTTAACAGTAGTAGTAGCAAATGCTAATGTACCACCTTCATTTTCTTCTATCTTATCTGTATTAGATTCACCATAACCAGATGCAGCCATAACTTGTTTAATTAAATCGTTTTCATCAGGATCATTATATACATAAGTATTAATCTTATCACCACAACATAGACATAATTCTTCGAATACTTCATAGAAGCATGTTCTATTGTTATTAGCAATAATTGCATTTTCATCACCCATGATACGACCTAGGTCACCACCATAAAGGCTACCAATATCTTTAAAAGTATAAGTATAAGTATATAAGTTTCTTGGAGTAGTTAAACTAATTGGGAATACATTAATTATACCAATTGGTGTCCATCTTCCAGAAGATAACTCTTCAGATACTTTATAACCAGAATTATTATTAGCATTTTCATTATTTAATGCTGCCTCTAAGCCATCACCATGTGCTTTAACATCTTGAATATTTGAATACCAAGAACCTTGATTTCTATAGAAACTACTATTTTCAATTGATGCTTTAATATAGTTTGCTTCTAGATAAGGTGCAATAGTATCGAAGCATGCACCACCATCCCATTTAGGATCGTCATTACAAACATAAGCACCAGAAGTAACTCCTTTTGAGTTTGTAGTAGAAACATAAGTAGATTTACCACCACAAGATATACCACATAATGTAATTGATTTAGTTCTATAATAACCAGCTGTATCTGAACCAAATGTTCCAGAATCTACACCAGTTTGAATTGTAGGACTACCATTTCCATTATCATAATTTCTACCAGTCTCAGATTTAGCATCCCATAAACTATCAGATTTATAGTAAGTAAATTGAAGATAATTTCTTGCTAAATTTACTTGTTCAGTTTGACTAGAGCTTAATTTAATATCTGCTATCTTAGTTTGGTTAGTCGCATCTTTATAAGCGCCCTCAGTACCACCATAATAAGCATCATTCTTCTTATCGTATTGAACTAAGTAATTTTCTTTATTATTTAATAGTATAGACATAAATGCATCTTCAGCATACTCATAAGTAACATCAGGATTAAATGCAGTAGTTATTTCTGTATAAGGACGAGTTGTATCATAATATTTACCATTTACTCTAGTAGTAGCAGCATAATCACTATTATCATCAGTAGTATTTACTAATTGGAAATGTTGACATTCATACATTTCATCAATTAATTTTCTAATTTCAGAAGCACCACCACCAACAGCACCACGAGGTCCAGCCATATCTGCTTCTAATCTTTCTAACATTTCTGCTTTTAGAACAGAGAACGCATCAGACTTATCTCCAGAACTATTTGTATGATAAGGGCCAACAGAAGTACCTTTATCAGTTTTTGTACTTACATATTCATCCTTAGATTCAGTAGTACATGTAGCGCCATCTACACTAGCAGGAGTACAACTACTAGGTAAAACAGTATTAATAGTAACTGTAATCTTTTCAGGATCAACACTATATGAACTTAACGCACCAGTTTCATCAGCTAATTCAGTTTGAGTATACTGAGAACCTTCAGAAACAGTTCCTTGAGAATCGAATGGCTCAGTAGTAAATACTCTATGGTTACCAGTTGTATCATTTCCTACACCTTCGTACTTATGGTTTACATTTAAATCATAACTATAATATGTATCGGAATCACCTTCACATTCTTGAGTATGAACAGGACCAGTAACTTCACAAGACTCAGTTTCATCACCTTCAACGTCAGGATCAGGATCAATTTCTGTACATGAGTATGTATATGTATATTTATGTTTATAAGCACAATGTTTAGTTCCGCCAGATAAACCACCATCAGAATAACTTGTTTGCTTATCTATATCAGACCAAGAATGTGATAAATTACTGTAAGAATTATAACCAGATACAATACTTTGAGAAATTCTAACCAAATCATTCATATAAGCATCATAATCAATATAATTTGTATAACATGTACGTTTACCACCAATGAATATATCATTTTCAATTTGGAAATAAGAACCAGCTGCAATAGCTTTTTCTCCAACATAGTTACCAAAACCATCCATAGATATTTGCCAATCTTCTTTACAATTTATACGGCAATATGTATTACTTTCATAAGATTTAACACTGATTGAATTTCCATTATCATCGTTTTTCTCGAATACATCAGGATCAGTAACACGAATATCTTGATCAACATTAACAACACAAGTTGCAATAGCGTTTGCATAACCAGCACCTTCGCCAGTTGCAGAACCATTATATTCAGAACCTTCTCTTATTTCATATAGTTCAGCTAATCTATCAGAAGAACTATAGTCACAAACATTTGCCATTGTTGAAGTAGTACAAGCTGCAGCACATATATTATTAACAACATATGCATATGTAACTTCATCAGTAACATATCTACAACATCCAGAAGCTTTAAATAATGCAGTATTAAATGAAGCAGCAGGACAATTGTCTTCACTAGTACAAGTAATAGGACAATTATCAGGACCAGTACATTGAGTATAATCTAATCCAGGTAATTCACAATCACTAGGAGCAACATTAAAGTAAATATATAAGTCTGTTGATTCAGTATCAAAAATAATCATTCTTTGTAATGCACCAGCAGTACCAACAGGTTGTGTTAAGAATACGTTTGAAGCAGTTTTACCACCTTCATAAGAAATCTTGAATGACATTAACAATTTATCATCATCAGTTACTGGAGGTATAACAGCAAGAGTATTTGAAGCAGTTATCTGAACTTCATAACTATAAGTTGTTCTACCATTTGCATCAGTACTAGATTCTCCCCAACTAGTAACTGCGAATGAAACACCATTTCTAGCGCTTGGAGCATTTAATTTAACATTATTAGCATTTGAAGGTGCAGTTATAGTACCTTTATATGTAATAATATAACCATTTCCATTTTGAGCAACGCTCGAAGAATCGATAGTTCTTTCAAATCCTTGAGAATCAGTATCGTTTCCATTATTATAACTAGCAAGAATTGTACCAATTTCGTTTGCAATAGAAGACTTAATACCACTAAAATTTGATGATATTATAGCCGCATACTCACTAGCAGAAGTAGGATTCTTACTTGCTATATCATTAACAACATTTTGATAAGGAGCATGTAAATGAGCATAAGCAATTCCTGAAGAAGCTCCCATACCAGATTGAATAGCTACAATACGTATTGAAAGATGGGCAGCCATTCTTTTTTCACTAGAAATATTATCAAATTCATCAACATAATCATGAGCAACTAAATAAGTAATTAGTTTTCCAAATTGCGTATCAGGTTTAATATCATAAACTTTTTCATAAGTTTCACCATTTTCAGGAGCTTCACGACCAGGGTCTAAACAAGCAGCATAATAATGATTATTATCGCCTGAACATTGTGCAGTAACACTATAAATATTACTATGCATAGAAGTACCAGTAACAGTACCAGTACCACTTTGATCAGGTCTAATAGTGAATGTACTACAAGAACTAGTTTGGAATCCTGAACTATCAGTATATCCATTTTCTTCTCCAGAGTTAACATTTGGATTAACTATAAACTGTCCATTACCAGCAGCTCCAATACCAACATCACTTTCAACACTGAATTTATATATCTTTTTAGAACCATTTTCTAATTCGATATCAACTTCGACATAAGCAAGTCCACTAATTTCTAAAGGATCAGTTTCTTTTAAACCAACAACCATACAATCGCCGTTCATTCCAGAAACGCTAATATATCCAGATGGTTGACCACTTGCAATACTACAACTAGTCATTCCCTCAACAGCGAATACAACAGCATCATTAACTTTAACTGATTTATAATAACTATATTCTGTATGTACAGTATCAGTAACTGCTATATAAACAGTTCCATCTGTTTTTACTACAGTTCCAGCAGCAACGCATTCACCAGTTGTATTATTTTTCCAACATTGTAATGATTTTGTTTCACTAAATCCTGTATAAACAACATCAGGTAATGCTATAGTTTCATCAGCACTAGCTGCAGTATGATAATACTCATAATTACTAGATGTACTAACAGTCCATCCAGAAGCAGTAACTTTACCAGTACTCAAGCTTAATCTTACGTAATTAGAATCCATTTCATAACATGGAGCATAATTAGTATCAGCAGTAACTTTAGTACCAGATGAAATAGTAGTAGGACACTTACCAGTAGCATATAAATAAGAGTTATTTCCATTACCAAATGATACAGCAGTAGTTCCTTCAACACCTGCTATCCAACCCTTAAATTTAACTGGTATAACACTAGAAGGATTAGGAGTACAATTTGGTAAAGTAGCATTAGTACTAGAAGATCTATAATAATAGAACTTTTGACCATTAGAACGAGCATCAGTAGTTGCTTGTTCCCATTCACTTCCGTACTCACAATAACCTAAAGGATTACTATCAGTCCAGTTATCCCAAATAAATGCGCCTTGGAAAGCATTTATATTAAAATGTACATTAGCAGTATATGTAGCAGTTGAACCGCTTACATTATATTTAAAAGTAACAATTGCTATATAATTTTCAAGAGAATCTAAATCCTCAGCCATTTCAGACATATAAACCTTACAATTAGCTGAACCTTTAGGACATTGACTCATTGAAATATATTCAGAACCTTTTGTTTGAACAGAATAATCAATTATTTTTGTAGCTCCTAATTGAGCAGCTACGTCAATGTATTCAATACCAAAACCTAAATAATATTCAAAAGTTTCTTCAACACCAGCGGTATAAGTAATCTTATAAATTCTTTTTCCGTTAGTATCAGCTCCAGCATTATTAACTGCTGTTTTTTTAGTATAAGTACAAGTAACAGTTTCTGTACCATCATTTTTCATAACTTCTTTTAGTTTAATTGAATAACCAGTACTATTAGAAGTAGCAGATAAAGCAGATAATCCACTTGTATCACAAGTAAAACCAGTATAACCAACATTACTTATAGTATAAGTAGAACCGTAAGGTAAAGTAACATTTGTAGTTACAGTACCATCTTCAGCTGCTTTAGAAGTAATAATTAACGAGAAAAAACATACAAGTAAAAATACTGTATATTTTAATAAACCTTCTTTCCTCATCATAACACACTCTTCTTTCTTTTTAATATAAATATAGTTAGTAACACACCAATAACAACTACAACCCCAACAATAACATATTTATATTTAGAAACACTTGAAATAGCTTGACTAACTAAACCAGTATTATTTTCAGCTTCTTCTGTTTCTTCTAAAGTTAATAATTTAGCTTTGTATTCATCAACTTTATCATAGAAAGTAGCACCATCTACTTTGTAAGTAGTATATTCTTGACATAAATAATAATCTGGAATATCAGCACATGCTCCTAATTGAGAATAGAAATTATAACGTGGCAATGTAAGCTTCAATGTTCTTAAAACATTATCATAACATCCACTTTCATAAGATCTAACTGTAAAAGTATAAGTTACAACTTCATTTTGTGGAACTTGTCTTATAGTAATAGCTCCATCTCCACCTACATCATTTGAAGTTAGTATTTCCTCTACTCCATCAGCTTTAACAGTTACTTCTAATTTGGTATTAACATTATAGATTTTAATATCCAAATAATTTCTATAACCTTCAGTTGCTCCTGTTTCAAAGTTAGGAGTACTAAATTGAACAGTTTCTGTAACAGGTACATAAGTAACTTTTACATTAGCAGCCATTGAACGAAGACTACTTAAAGTTGTCGGCTTACATGTATTTTCATCATCAGCCGCCCTAACGTTTCCTATAAATAAGAAAAACGCCATCATAATAATTAACAATAAAAAATTCTTTCTTTTCTTCATAAGACACCAACCTTATTTTCTAACTATAATTTTACCATTAACATTTCAAAATAACAATATTAAATTGAAGTTATTTTTCTATTGTGGTATATTATGAATGGTGATAAAAATGAAGAAAAAATTAATTATAACAGCTATAATTCTAATAATAGCCTTATCTGTAGGCGGTTTAATATACGCTAGTTCAAAGTTAAATCAAAAAACAGAAGATGAAGATAAACATTTAATAACTATCACATTTTCTGAATTACAAGAAAAAATTAATAATAAAGAAACATTTATCTTATTATTAAGCCAAGAATCATGTTCACACTGTGCTGAATATAAACCTATCTTTAAAAAAGTCTTAGCTAAACATGATATCTATGCATACGAACTACAAATAAACACCCTAAGTAAAAAAGAAACTGCTGAACTAAAAGACATAGCTAATACAAGTGGTACACCTACTACAGTATTTATTGAAAATGGAGCTGAAGCTAATACTTCAACAAGATTAGTTGGTACTAAATCTTCTTCTGAAGTAGAAAGTAGATTAAAAGCATTAGGTTATATTAAATAGAATTAAAAAGGTGATATTTATGAAAAATAACATAAATATAAAAGAATTGATAAAAGGTTTATTAGTAATATGTTCTTACTTCTTACTTACAGTCATATTACAAATACCTTTTATTTTTTTATATCAATTAAAAATTATTAACGAAGAATTACTATATATATTAGTATATTTATCTCTTACCATAGTATTTATCTTATATTATAAGAAAGATATGATAAATAATTTAAAAGACTTTAAAAAGAATTATAAAGAAATCCTAAAAGTTACATTTAACTATTGGTTAAAAGGTGTCTTCATTATGATAACATCTTCTATTATCATAAGTTATCTTAGTATTCCATCAAATACTACTAACCAAGAATCTAATATAACTATGTTAAAGACAATTCCAATAGCAGAAGTACTCATGGCCGTAGTATTTGCTCCTATAATCGAAGAATTAGTCTTTAGAAGAAGTCTAAAAGACTTTACTAAGAATAAACATTTATATGCCTTTACATCTGGTTTAATATTTGCATCTATTCACTTAATCTCTTCTATTAACAGCATAAATGACTTAGTAATGTTAGTTCATATAATACCTTACAGTGCAGTTGGCATTGCTTTTGGATATGCTTATAAGAAAACTGATAATATTTATGGTACAATAATATTACATAGTATCCATAATGCTATTTCACTATTACAAATAATTATATTAGGAGGTCTCCTATGACAGAAGAAACCAAAAAAACTAGATCTAATAGATATGCTACTGAAGAAAAAACTAAAGAGGTAAAACAACCTACAAAGAAAGAAACTCCTCAACCAAAAGAAAAAAAAGAACATCCTCTGTTAAAGAAAACATTCTTTATAATAATATCTTTACTTATTATAATAATTCTTTATGCATCATTAATAGGAACTAGAATAATCGATACCAAAGAGTATAAAGTAGAATCAACTCTATTACCAGAATCATTCCATGGTTTAAAAATAGTTCACTTTTCTGATATTCACTATGGTACTTCAATTAATAAAAAACAACTAGATAAAATAGTAACTAAGATAAATGAATTAAAACCTGATTTAATTATATTTACTGGTGATTTAATTGATAAAAACATCACCCCTACTGAAGATATAAAAAAAGAATTAATAGAATCTCTAAGCAACTTAGAATGTTCTTTATATAAATATGCTATCTATGGTGATGAAGACTTACTAAATGATTCATATAAAGAAATTATTACTACAAGTAATTTCACTATCTTAGAAAATTCATCAACTCTTTTATATTACAAAGATACAACTCCTATTGAAATAACAGGTTACAATCCTATTGAAACATCTCCTAACTATACAATTCTAACTAACTTAGTAGATGAACAAGATACAACTAATTATTATAAAATCGTTCTTACTCACGAACCTGACTCTGTAGATAAATTCATTAATTACAGTCCTAACTTAATACTTAGTGGACATACTTTAGGTGGAACTATCAAGCTTCCATTCCTAAAACCATTATTCTTACCAGACAACACAACTAACTATTATGAAGATTATTATAAATTAAAAGAAGCAGACTTTTATATTTCTAATGGTTTAGGAACATCTGGAATAAATGGACGATTAAATAATCATCCATCTATAAACTTATATCGCCTTTATAAGACAAACTAAAAGTACTATCAAATAGTACTTTTTTTTAGATACACTCTACATAAGTATCTGTTAAACATCTTAATGCACAAATACAATCTAAACTCATGGTAAAGATAGAATTAGTAGCAGTATACGGATATAAACTTGTTGTATCAGGATTATCTTGTAATACTCTAAAAGTACAACAATTTCCTTCTATTTTTTCTACTCTAAATACTGAAGAACAAAGAGCATTCATACCTTCACAAGCAGCAGTTGAATCTTTTGTAGTTGGCATACTCCAAGGTATATTACCGCCACCACAAGTATAAATCATTACTGGTCTCGTATTACAAGCTAAACAAGTTGGGCCTCCACCAAGCATTGGTCTATCACAAGAATCTAAACAGTTATCACCGCATACATTCTGTTGTAGAACCAAAATAACACTCAGTATCTCTGCAATACAATTAGTATCTTTTTCATTGCACACCTTAATCACCCTTTCTTATATATCTCACTATTATTTTATGTATCTAGTAATAATTCGTGCTATTCGTTATTACTTTTATTTTTTTCTAATATATAGTATAATTAACTAACAGGTGATAATATATGGAATGGATACAATATCTTATAGTTGGATTATTATTAATTATAATAGGTTTAATAGTAATCAAAGTTAATCGTAAAGATTTTTCATCAGAAGTTAATAAATTAGTTAAATACTTAGGTGGTAAAGATAACATCATTAATGCTGAATGTAATATGTCTAGATTTAAAGTAATATTAAAAGATATTACAATCGTTGACAAACCAGCAATTCAAAAATTAGGTGCTAAAGGTATCGTTGAAATAGACAATCAATTAAAGATTATCTTCGGTAAAGATGCTAAACAACTAAAAGAATGTATAAAAGATTTATTAAAATAAACATTTTTCAATGTTTATTTTTTTATTTCATAATCAATTATTTCATCAAAATATATT
>CAVAGO010000014.1:0-36170 GCA_963588075.1 bacterium
TTTAAAATATGAAATATCATTTGATGGTTCTGTTCTTGGTACAAATGACTAATCAGCATATTTAACAGATAAAAACAATAAAAGAGAATATGAATTAGTGCCTCATAAAAAGAAAATGCGTATAGTAGCTAAATCAAATAATCAAGCAACCATCTACGAAGAAGGCCAAATATCTAAAGTATCTTTAACTAAACTAATTAACAAAGAACAAACCTTTACATACAAAGAAAACTATAAATACCAATTAATAAATAATCAATTATATCTATCTTATTTAGATTCATCTAATAAAATAAAAGTATCTAATCAAAAAATAGATACCATCATCTCTACTTACGAAGAGAATGTATATTATTTAATAGATGATACATTATATAAATATAATTTAAAATATGGTGAAGTAAAACTTATTCAATACTCAGATTGGGAATTTAATTATAAAAATTTAATATTTATTAATAACTAAATTATAATTTAATCATATGTTATATTAGGAGTGATTTTATGTACGATAAATACCTAATAAAACAAGGAGATTCTTTAAGTTCAATTGCTAAAAAATTCAATACAAAAGAAAAGATAATTTTAGATTTAAATAATATTCCATTTCCAGATATGTTACGTGCTGGTAAAGAGATAATAGTTCCAATTAATAAAGAAAAGTATTTTGAATATTACACCATAAAAAAAGGCGACTCTTTATATGGAATAGCTAGAGAGTATAACATTAATCCTGATTTACTAGCGCTTTTAAATGGTTTGAATAGTGAAGATTACATATATCCTAACCAAGAAATATTAATTCCTAAAAGTAATTATAGCTATTATGTAACTAAAGAAGGGGATACTCTTGATATAGTAACTAGTAAATTTAATGTTTCTCACAAAGAATTTCTAGATAATAACGATGTTATATATTTATTACCAGGTCAACTATTAGTTAAAAAGAATTAAAAATATGAGCAATCATATTTTTTCTTTTTTAATCTTAATATGATATAATCTATATAGAATAGGAGGGATTTAATTAATGGTAATTAGAAACCCATATGGTTTCGTTGTTAAACATTATAAACTCATAAACTTTTTATTATTAATCCCAATGATTTATCTTGCTTTAAATTTTAGCGATGTATCAAATTTCTTTAAAGACTACGTTGCTAATGGCTATACAACAAAAGAAACGGGATTTACAGAGACATATATTACAACACTATCAAACGTTGCAACGCTCGTAATGTTAGGCGCCAACATTTTGATATATGCAATCTTGGCAACCAAGAAAAAAACATCGATATATCATTTAGTTGGAAGTGTTTATTATGTGGTTTTATTAATAGCTAGTTTCTTCTTTAGTGCTTCTATGGGAAGTATTGAGTCATATACTATGGATGCAACATTTGCAAACTTTGTTCGAGATATGGCCTCAATGTGTGTAATTCCTTCGTATGTATTAATAGTATGGGGAATTACTCAGGCAATAGGTTTCAACTTTAAAACATTCCGATTAGATAATCATTCTGATTTAAAGATAAGTGAAGAAGAAGACGATGAGATTGAAATTAAAATTGGCTCTGATGACAATTCTTTAAAAAGAAATATTATTCATATTGTTAGAGAATTAAAATATTATATATTAGAAAATAAATTTGTATTTACCTGTATTGCCGTAGTTTTACTTCTAATACTAGGATACACATCATATAATTATTATCAGACATATAATAAATCATTCACAATTAATCAAGCATTCTCCTTAGAAAATTTTTCACTATCTTTAAAGGAAAGTTATATAACTAATCGTGATTATCGTGGAGCTATCCTTTCAAACGATAAATATTATTTAGCTATTAAAATAGGTATCCATAATCAAGGTTCAGCGACTTCTATCGATAAATCAAATTTCAGAATATATATTGGTGACGATGTTATATATCCTAGTTATGATAAAAGTTCTCGCTTTATTGATATTGGAAAGATATATCAAGGTGAAATAATTAATGCTGATGAATCAAACGATTATGTTTTTGTTTATCAATTAGATAAAGACCAAGTAAAAAGTACTTATGAGATGCGAATACTAAGTGGACTAACACAAAAAAATACTAAGTTATTAACTAAGTATAAAAAAATTAGCATCAAACCAGAAAATATTGTCAAAAAAGAAACTTTAGGTAGTACAGAATTAAATAAACAAGTTGATCTAAGTAGTACCACTATTGGTGACACAACTTTTACTTTAAATAATTTAAAAGTAGTTCAATCATATATTTATACATATGACTCTTGTGATACTAAAAACAACTGTAATAAAATACAAGATGTAATTCTTCCTTCCGGCGGAAACGCTCTTGTAATAATCGAAGATGAATTATCTTTAGATAAAACTTCATCTTACTATAAGAATAGCGACAGGGATTTCTATAGTGATTTTATAACATTACAATATACATATACAATAACTGTTGGAGGAGATACTGGTCCAAGAACTAAAACAACTAATTTGAAGAATATAACTCCTAAGTCGTTAAAAGATCAAAGTGTCTATGAAGTCCCTAGTACCTTATTACAAGCAGATGAAATAAATATGATTATAACTGTTAGAAATAAGGAAGTTAAAATAAAAGTAAAATAATTCTAGTTGACTTTTCTTAATACTTGATATAAAATTAAAGCATGTCTTATGACATGCCTACTTGGGGCTTTAGCCAAGCGGTAAGGCAAGGGACTGCAACTCCCTGAGCACCGGTTCAAATCCGGTAGGCCCCTCCAAATAAAAATAACTCGGTTCTACCGAGTTTTTTTATTTGTTCTTTTTTATCAATTGTCTATCATTATCTAGAATATATGGATTTAATAAATCAACCAACTTATCATAATCCTCATCCGCTTGCGCTAAAGCCCCAACATCAATCTCTGGAAACAAATCATACAAAGTACAACCCATCATCTCCTCCAAACGAGCCTTCAACTCCATCGTCTTACAAAAATGCATCGGCGAAGTATCATAAACACCCTTACGTAAAGTAATATCCAAAAGTCTTCTCTCAATAGTAGTAAATCCAGTCTCCAAACAAAACAAATCACACATCTGAACAATACTATCATAGATATTCAAAGTCGTAGATTCCAAAAAACTATTCATATAATCAAATCTATCTTGTCCTTCAGGAACCCCACCAGCTGTATAATAAATATTATTATCTATAAAAGAATGGGTAAGACAAACTCTTGCTTCAAGTGGATATCCATTTTCAATCATATACTTATACCCAGCAATCGTATGATTAGGATGACTTATCTTTCTTCCAATGTCATGTACATACCCTAAAGCTTGTGCATAATCACCATCTACACCTAATTTAGTAGCAATTCTTCCGGCACCAATCCCCACATATATACAATGTCTAACCCATTTATTTCTATCTTCACCTAACTCCTTAGAATCGTGAATAACATCTTTTAATAATAAATCTAAAGCAGTTTTTGAATTAAGTCTTTCCATATTAAAACCCCATCTCTTAAGTTTTTAAATTATATCACGAATCATAATTAAAGAAAAATTTTGTTATTTATCAAACCTTATTATGATATAATTTCTATACAAGGTAGGTGCAATATGGCAAGACGAAAAAAACAAACTCAAAATCCTATTATCTCCTTTATAATAGTAATAATTTTCTTATTTGGATACACAATAATAGAACCAGATACCAAAGATGAATCATATTCCAACAAAGAAACTGAATCTTCAAAATCAATTAAAGTAAATAACATCGTTACAACAGATTTACAAATACATTTCTTAGATGTTGGTCAAGCTGATAGTATCTTAATCACAAATAACAATCATAGTATGTTAATAGATGCTGGTAACAACGAAGATGGTAAAAAAATAGTTACATACTTAGAAAATCT
The DNA here is from genome assembly GCA_963588075.1 of bacterium. Lineage (GTDB taxonomy): Bacteria > Bacillota_I > Bacilli_A > RF39 > UBA660 > Coprovivens. The sequence continues at coordinate 3,919 of CAVAGO010000014.1, forward strand.
CGGTATAACATCTTTAGATTACGTAGTTGGAACTCATCCTCACGAAGATCATATTGGTGGTTTAGATGATGTAATCAACAATCTCTCAGTAAAAGAAATATATTTACCAGAAGCAACTACTACCACTAAGACATTTGAAGATGTTCTAGATGCAATAGCTAATAAAGACTTAAGCTTAACAGTTCCTACTATTGGTGAGACTTTCAAACTAGGTGAAGCTGAATTTGAAGTAATTTACACTGGTACAGGTACAAAAGACCTTAATGAAGCTTCTATAATTCTAAAAATGATTTTTGGTAATCATACATATTTATTTACAGGAGATACCATCGAAGAAGTAGAAAAAACAATTTTAAGTGAAAACATAAACGTTGATGTTCTTAAAGTTGCCCATCATGGTTCTAAATATAGTTCATGTCAAGAATTCTTGGATGTAGCAACTCCAGATTACGCAATAATAAGTGCTGGAGAAGGCAATAGCTATGGTCATCCAGAAGAAGAAACTTTAAATAGGTTAAAACAATTTACTAATAAAATATATGTTACTAAAGATTTAGGTACAATAATACTAACAAGTAACGGAAGTACTATTGAAATAGAAACAAAACAAACAGATACAAATGGATAGGGTGGTTTAAATGAAATTTGCAGTAGATCGAATAATTAATAATTTAGCAGTCTTAGAATCTTTAGAAGAACAAATAAAAAAGGAAGTCCCTTTAACAGAACTTCCAGAAGACATAAAAGAAGGTACAATTCTTTCATACGAAAATGAAGTATACCAAAAAGATGAAGTACTAGAACAACAAAGAAGAGAATCTATAAAAAATAAATTCGATATGTTAAGAAAAAGAAAAGTGGATAACCAATAAGTTATCCACTATTTTTATTTTTCTATTAGTTTAACTTAGTACCACAATTTCCACAGAAATTTCCGCCATTAGTTTTTGTACCACAATTAGGACAGAAATTAGGAACAGCTCCGCCAGTTGCAACAGCAACACCAGCAGCAGGAGCAGCATTTTGAGTAGCTGCAACATTTTGGTTAACAGCATTCATCATACCAGCACCAGCAGTACTTGCCATATTTAATCCAGCAAATCCTAACATAGCACCACCTTCATTAGAAGCAGCATTCTTCATTGCTTCAGCAGAAGCAGAAGCTAATAAACCAGATTGTAACTTAGCATCTGAGAATATAGTAGCATCGTCAATTTTATTAATACGTTCCATAGAAGCATCAGTAACATTGATATCTCCCATAGCAACATCAGTAACTACTAATCCGTATTTAGCTTTCCAAGATGGACTTAATATTTCATTCATCTTATCAGAAATATCACTTCCATAAGATTGCATGTCTCCAAAAGATACTTTCTTAGTTCTCATAACTTCAGAAATAGCTTTAGAAACTTGTTCAACGAATTCATTCTTTAATTGGCTTCCCATTACTTCATCAATAGTAACTTGGTCTTTAGGATTTGCACCTAACATATTACCAACTAAAGCAACTGGATCATCAACTCTATAAGCATATTCACCAAAGAAAGTTACTTCAAGAATACCATATTTTTCATCAGTTATTTTTTTAGGTTGTGCAGAACCAAATTTATTTCCAGTTACAGTTAATAAATTAACATAGTAAACTCTTTGGTCTCTTGCAGTTTGTCCACCATATGTAATACGGCTTCCTAATGTTTTAATAGAATCAACGATTCCTTTTCCTAATCCGCCATAGAAAATAGTTGGTTCAGAACCTGAATCATAAGTAAATTCACCTTGTTCAGAAGAGAATTCTACTATTTTTCCATTGTCTACTAACATCATAGCCCATCCTTGAGGAATAGTTATTTTACTTCCGTTAGTAATAACTCCTTCAGATGGTTTTTTGTTTCCTTCACCGTGTTGAACAACACCTCTTGTTATTAATACATTTGCATCAACAGTAGGGCAAGTGACGAACTCCTTAAACTGATCGCCTAATACACTTCCTGTTGAACTAGTTAAAGCTTTAATTAAACCCATTTTTCATTACCTCCTAGTTTAAAACTTCTAACTTAGTTAATACCCAGTCATAATCCTCTTGGTTATATATTGCTCCACAGTATCCACACTTTCCTGAATTATTAACATTCATTGGAGCGCCACAACCAGGACATTTTCTAGCAACACCTTGTTCCTTAGTATCAACTTTCTTTGTAAAAGTTAAACTATAATCAACTTGTATTCTAGAACTATTATTCCCAGACACATAACTACCATCATTTAAATTAATTATATAATCCATATATCTTGATTGCAAGTAAACTTTTATTGTATAGACATTTTCATTTACTTCAATCATTTCGATACGTGAATCTTTAACATTCAATTCATCATACATCTGTCTTGTTCCATTATTTTTATTTCTTGTAACAATTTCATCTGCATAATTAAAAACATCATCACTAATAAAATGTTTTACTTCTTCTAATTCATCTAACATTATTGAAGAGAATAGTTGAATAAAAATATTATTAACTTTAGTTAAAAACATTCCTTCATTAAAAGTATTATCAATTTTCACAAATTCATCTATTGTCATAACATCATCCTTTCATCAAGATTATATCATGAAAAAAGACACATCGTTACATGTGCCTTTACTTATTATTAATATTAGTCTTTTTACTAAGAATAAATTCATTAGAAGGAAATACAACATCAGTTTTACAATAACTACAAGTAGCAGAATGTTTCTTATCTAATGGCGCCCCACAGTTCGGACATTTAGAAGTATCAACATCATCTTTATTTTTAACAAATGTCATTAAATAGTTATTCTTAATCTTAGCAGTATCTCTTCCTCTAGTAACTTCGTTTGTCGTAGTATCTATTACATAATCATAGAAGAGAATTCTCATATATGTTTCAACTATAATCTGACCATTTTGTTCTTTCACATCTGTAATAGTACATTCTTGTAAGAAAAAGTCAGACATAATATTTTTACCATTTTTAGCTTTTAAAGCTTTTAATTGTGTTTTATATGAATTATAAAGTTCATCAGTACATAATTCTCTTAATTTATCATAATCAAATTCCATCCAAGCATTTTGAATATCCAAAAATTTCCCATATAGTTCATCTTTTAATTCAGTTATAGTCATATTTGGTAAATATTCTCTTAAATCTTGGAAATCTTCCAAATAATATTCTGGATGTTCTGTTTTAGAAGGAGCTGTTTTTCTTTGTGCTTGTTTATAAGTTTCTATTTTTACCATAAAATAAATCATTGAAAATAAAACTACAGCGATAATTAATGCCATAACTAAAGCTTCACCACTGCTATAACTAGATCCTCCGGAGTGGCTATGACTACTTCCACCGTAATCATAACTATAACTTCCGCCAGAATCGTAACTATAACTTCCACCATCATAGTCGTACCCACCGGAATAACCACCAGAATCATAGCTACTATCCCAACCAGAATCTGAATAAGCGGTTTCAAATCCTATTGAAAAAGTTAAGAAACTTAATAATATTGCTAACCCAACAAAAAAATGACTTTTCTTCATTATCATCACCACTATACTAAAGTGATTATATCAAAAAAAACAATACTATTAAAGTATTGTTTCATTACTAAAACCAATTTTTTCTTTCACGATATATATCGGTCTATTTTTTATTTCATTATTTACACTAGCTAAGTAATTTCCTACTAGTCCTATCAATATAAATTGAATACCAAATAGCATTAAAACTATAATAATTAAAGCATATACAGCACTCATTTCATATCCAAATCCTAAAGTCTGTATTAAGACAATAATTAAATAGATTAAAGCACTTATAATACTTAAACCACCAGCATTAATAGCTAAAGAAAACGGCTTAATAGCAAAAGATTTCATTACATCTAATGCACAATTTAAATAATATTTTGTATCTACTGTTTCTTCTTCAATAGATTCAACTTCTAAATTTTTATAGTTAAATCCTATCCAAGAAAACATTCCTTTAGTAAAACGATTCTTTTCATTTAAACTAATTAAAGCTTCTTTAACATTAGTTCTAAACATTTTATATTCAGAACATACTTCTAACATATCTATATTACAATGTTTTTTAACTAATTTATTAACAAATCCTAATAGTTTAGTTTCTTTAATATTTCTTTTTATTGCTACAATATCATATTCTTCATTTTCTTCTAGATAATTATACATATTTAGTATATATTCTGGATTATGTCTTAATCCAGCTTCCATTATACAAGTATAAGTACCTTTGGCATTTTGTATTCCTGCTAATATAGCAGCATCTTTATTAAATGTTCTTGAAAAAGATAAAACTTTTACATGTTGAACATTCTTTTCATATAATTCTTTTAATTGTTTTAATGTATCATCTGTAGAACCATCATCTACATATATTATTTCATATTTTATTTTATCTAAAGCATCACTTATTTTATTATGTAATTCTAAGATATTCTCATTCCCATTTTTACAAGGAACAATTATGCTTAACTTCATGCTAACACCTCATTATAATTATAGCATATATTAAAGTCTTCTGTAACAAATATAATCTTGATAATAGCCTTTAATTTTGTTATTATAATTATATATAATAAAGGGTGATTGGAATGGATAAGAAGTTGGTGATATTAGTTTGTTTTTTTTCTGTGCTTACATTAATTTCTTCAATTATTTGTTCCAGTCTAGTGTTTTTTAACGAAAAGGCCCGAACAGAAGTTAATAGTAACAAAGTATTAGCTACTAATAATATTTATAAGAGTACATCAATTATTTATAACAATAATAATACATTTAATTTATCTGGTTTAACTCCAGGATATAGCGTAGAACATAGTTTTTCTATCGTAAACAATAATTCTAATACTATAAAGTATAATATTGAATGGTCGGATATAATATCTACATGGAATGTAGCTAGTACAGGTATTGAAGCTCATCCAGAAGAATTCGTTTATAGTTTATCTTGTACCAATGGTGAAAAAGTTGAAAATAAACAAATGCCAATTAATTCAGATGATAATGTAATATTAGAAAACTTAGAGTTAAAAACCAATAAATCAAATGATTGTACTATCAGAGTAACCTTTAAATCAACGGGCTTAGATCAATCATATAATTATAATAAGTCATTTAAAGGTACATATAAATTTGTCATAAAAGAATAGAAGGGTGTGATAAGGATGGAAAAGAATGAAACTTTCAAAGAAGAATTAGAAACTCAATATGCTATCCTTATCAAAGCTAAAGAAAGAAAAGAAAAACAAAGATTCAATATTTTATTAGTCATCTTAGCTATAACATTCATAAGTGTAATAATAAGTGTTATCTTTGCATATAAAGCATTCTCTGCAACTAAAGATTTAGATAATAAAAATGAAACAAAAACAGTAACTTACTATCAAACGTTATCAACTACTTTTAATGGTAATCAAAATTTGAATTTAAGTGGAATAGGTAATGGGTATGAACTTTCAAGTCCAAAAGTAATTCAAATAACTAATGAAGGTAACACAGATATTACTTTTGATATTAAGTTAACAAGTATTAAATCATCTTTATCGTCTACTAATAATTTAGTTTATACAATAACTCGTAATAGTGATACATCAATTACTAAAGAGTTACCTTTATCAGATAAAGTAATTATATCTGATATAAAAATATCTCCTGAAGAAACAATAACTTATGTTATAAAAGTTTCATTTAAAGGAACATTAGAAGAAGGAGATTATTCTAATTATTATAATTCTAAAATAGTAATAGAACAAAAAGATAATAAAACATCTTTACTAGAATAGTAAGAAATAGAGGACTTAGAAGTGGATAAACAAAATACAAAGGAAAAAATATTAAAAGTTTTTACAATAGTATTTAAATTACTATATTATTTAGTAATTTCTTTTGTATGTTTAATTGCTGCATTCTTAATTTTCTATATTATCTCATCACAAATTAATGCTGATAATCCAGACTATAAACCTCGAATTTCTATTTATACCATAGTTTCTCCAAGTATGACTCCAAATATAAATGTTTATGATGTAGTTGTAAATATTCGACCAGAACATCCTGATGAAGTCGAAATAGGGGATATTATAACTTATAAGTCGACCGCTGCTACTTCCGAGGGAATGACTATAACTCATCGTGTCATAGCTAAAGAACAATTACCAGATGGTACTTATGAGTATATGACTCAAGGAGATAATAACTCTGAACCTGATAGTGTTTATGTAACATTTGATAATATTATTGGTAAAGAAATTATTACTATTCCAAAAGTCGGCCATCTTCAATTTCTAATCGCTAATCAAAAAGGATGGTTGTTCTTACTTCTTATACCAATAGCAATCTATTTACTAAAAGAAGTATTTAAGTTAGTAGATTTACTTGGTTTACGAAAAAAAGTAAATAAAGTAGTAACTACTAAAGAAGAACCAGAAGAGAAAAAAGTAATAGATTATGAAAAACAAGCTACTTTAAAAGCTCGTATCAAAGAAGACTTACAAAAGACTGAATCTAGAAAAGAATCATATATTAGAAACGCTCAAGAACAAGACGGTTTCTTAGAAAAATATAGTGAAACGATTGTTAAAGTAAAAGAAAATAAATATAAAAAAGATATTCCTAAATCTAAAGAATTAGAAGTAGAGAAGACTACTGATGTTGCTGTTATCGCTCCTACTAAAGTAGATACTGATAAGATAATTCCTAAGGAAGAAAAGAAAGTTGAAATCGAACTTCCTAAGATGAAAGCAAAACCAGAAGTAGTTAATGATGAATATGAAGTTTTAGATACTGATGATTTAACAATTAAAATAAAAGAGTATGATACTAATATTCAAAAGATAGATAAGATGATTAAAGATATTGATAGTATCAAACCTGTTGAAGAACTTCAAACAGAAATCGTTGAAGTAGATGACTTCTTACAAGGCGATAAAATCAAAGTTATCAAAATCGAAGATACTAAGAATAAAAAACGTAGTAAAACTTCTCCTGCTAAGAAGGAAAAGAAAATCGAATTAGATAATAAAAATGTTATGATTAATCTTGGAGGAATTATTCCTGAAAAGAATGATCGTCTAAAGGTAGAACCTCCAGCTGGTGAAGATATTAAAAAATTACGAAAAGAAGCAATTGCTAAAGAAAGTAAAAAACCAGAAAAAAAAGAACAGTTAAAATTAAATCCAAATAATATAAAGAAGATTAATCGTAAACCTAAAAAGGAAACTGAGAAAAAAGATTCATCAAAAAAAGAACAATTAAATCTTAATCCAAAAGAAATTAAAAAGATTAATCGTCCTGGTAAGAAAAAAGTCGAAACGCCAAAGAAATCAACTAAGAAAGAAAGACTAATTAGAATTGAAAAAAGAAAATAGAAGGTAAAACAATACCTTCTATTTTTTATACTCTTCGGCCACCGCCACTACTACTTCTTCCAGAAGAACCACTAAATCCACCGTGTGATCCACCGCCACCACTATGTCCTGTTGATTTAGGAATTACTCTTGTCGTAGTATGTAAAAATCTATTATCTCTAACTCTGTAATTAACACTATCATTATCTAAATAATCATTAGCTAATCTAGCTTTGAAAACCATTTTATTTTTATTAACATAATGACTAATATAGAAGAAAGTAAATAATCCTGGAACTAATAAAGCAATTAGTAAAGGGAATCTATATGGTGCAATTAATTTTCCATTTTCATCTATTTTATATCCTTTAAATTCAGAAGAAATACCATCTTCATAATAATCATTTAAATCTTCAATTACTTTAGTAAAAGCTGTTGTATAATTTTTATCTGCTATATAACTTGCTGTTCTATCTAACATATCTTCTGTACGTTCACCAGCAAAGTATAATTGTGCTTCTCCAAATAATCTAATACTATAAAAAGGATAGCTAGGATAAGCATTTCTTAGTATTAAAACTCCACTATAATATTCATCATCTATTCCAAAATCGTTATAATCATAAAAGTCTTGGGCATAAGCATAATTATCTTCATCATCATAATTATAAAAACTATCAGTTACAATTACTAAATCAAAACCTGTTTCATCATAAAATTCTAAAGCTAAATTTCTTAATGTTTCTTCATCATTTTCATCTATTATTTCTGCAAAATCATAAACTTTTAAATCAGCATCAACTGCTTTTGTATCTAGAATATCATCTAAATTACTATTAGTTATTTTTATATCTTTATTAACACCATAATTTTCAAGTTCATTTCTGTCATAAGTTTGTGTAGCATTACAAATATTAATTCCTAAAAAGAATAATAAAATACTTAATATAACATTCTTCTTCATCATCTACACTCCCATCAAATATAAAATATAACTTATTACAACTACTATTATAAATCCAATGACAAATGATAGTATCGACCATTTAGTAACTTTATCTTTATCTAATGGAATATTTCCAATAAATTCACCTGTCTGACCATTCATCGCGAATAAATAGTATTTATCTTTATATTTTACATTAACCATCCATACTGGAAGTAGGGCATATTTCTTATTAGTTATCTCAGCTTGTAAGTTATCTTCTACAATAACTTTTGATTCAAATCCTGTAACATCGTTGAAGATTTTTGTTCTTCCTGATTCTAAAGCTCTGTCTTGTGCTTCCTTACTTGAAGAATCAGCATCAACATCATATTTTTCTGCTAGAAACCCTGATAGGTAAGCATGATTATACGGTGTTAGTTCTTCATAGTTAAATGGTTCAATTGAATTCATTATATCGTTATCAAATCTAGTCGAACCATCAACCGGCACTTTTATAAAATTCATTGTCGCCGTTCTATATATTTTATAATGATCTGTTTTAATATAAACATTACTATGAGTTGAAGTAGTATGAGTTATCTCTCCATTTAAATTAAGTTCCCCATCTACTTTAAAATCATATAACCAAAAAGGAATATATACACCTCTTATTTTTTCTATATTAGCTTTACTATTAAAATCCTTTGGTATAAAAGGTCTTCCTTTAGATAATTCTTCAAAAGCCTTAATAGCTGCTTCTTTCTCAGTCTTAAAAGGAATTATATAATCAGGTCTAAATTCTCCTGACAATTTATTTTTTAGTATTGCTGTATTTCCACAATATACACAGAATGTCGCCGCAGTTTGTTCATCAGCAACAATTTCTGCTCCACAATTCTGACATTTATAAGAAACATAAACAGTATCGTCAATAACTTTATCTTCATTAACTTCCGAAGTATTATTTACTTCTGTACTAGCATTATTATGTTGTTGCATTTCTTCTAAACTAAATTCACTATTACAATATTCACATTTCCATTTACCTGCAGTAGGATTAAAATGTATTGGTGCCCCACAACTAGGACATTTATTATCTAGTGCTTTATCTGCTTTCGGCACTTTCGTATTTTTCTTTGTGCTCATATAATCACCTACCATTTAAAATTATACCAAAAAAAAGAAAACATGTTTATATGTCTTCTTAAATTTTTATAAACTTAATAATATTTTCTCTATATATTCCACAATCTTATAAAGTATATAAGATATAACTATTAAAAGTAAAATACCACTAATAACTAAATCTAAATTAAATACTTGAGTCCCATATATAATAAGATAACCTAAACCTTCTTGACTAACTAAGAATTCTCCTGTAATAACTCCAATCATACTCATACTTATACTTAACTTAAATGAACTTATTATAGTTTTATAATTACTAGGTATTACTAAGTATCTTAATATTTGTAACTTACTAGCTTTAAATGATTTCATTAATTTTAATTTAACTTTATCAGTATTATAAAATCCATTAGTAATAACTATTGTACTAACTATTACATTTATTAAAACAGCCATAACTATTATACTTCTTACATTAGCTCCCGCTATGATAATTATCATCGGTCCTAAAGCAACTTTAGGTAATGAGTTTAAACATGTTAAGAAAGGATCAAACACCTTATATAAAGTATTAAATAGATAAAGTAATATAGCTATTCCCGTACTCAGTAACAATCCAATACCAAAAGCAATTAATGTTTCATAAACAGTCACCCATATATGTCTAAGTAAATTATTATTAATAAATAAATCGTATATAGTATCTATAACTATACTAGGACTACTAAATATAAAAGAATTAATAATACCTTTTCTACTAAGTATCTCCCATATAATAAAGAATAAACTAACTATCATAATTTGTATTCCCAATATAACTATTTTATTTAGTTTATATTTTTTTATAAATTCTTTTTGTTCTTTACTCATTATTATCTAAGTCTTTCCAAATCATTTCATTATAATAGTTAAATTTATTATCTTTTCTATTATTTGTAGGTATATCTTTATTATCTAGTTCTATATTATATATATTTTTTATAATAGAAGGCCCTTTACTTAGAACTATTACTTTACTAGCAACACTAACTGATTCTGCTATATCATGAGTAACCATTACTGTTGTAATTCCCGTATCTTTTATTATTTTGTATACATCATCACAAACAGACAATCTTGTACTAAAATCTAATGCTGAAAATGGTTCATCTAAGAATAGTATATCTGGTTTTATAGCAAGTGTTCTTATCAGAGCCACTCTCTGTTTCATTCCCCCAGAAAGTTCACTAGGTCTTTTATCTTGAAATTTATCTAAGTTATATTTTTTTAGTAAGTTCATAGCATATGCTTTATTTTCTTCTGTAAGTTTATTTTGAATTTTTAAACCTAGTAATATGTTATCTTTTATTTTTAAATGTTCAAATAAAGCATCTTCTTGTAACATATACCCAATAACTGGATTATCTATTTTATATTTTATTTCTCCATCGGTAGCATTTTCTAATCCAGCCATTATTGAGAGTAGAGTACTTTTACCACAACCGGAAGTACCAACTATTGCGATAAACTCTCCTTCATTAATATCTAAGGATATATCTTTTATAGCTTCTATCTCACCATTAATAGTATTATACTTTTTACTAATATTTTTTACTTCTAATATTTTATTCATTTAAATTGATTACTAATTCATTAAATGGAACATAACTATCAAGTAAATTATTATCAATCATTATATCTTCTAAATTTTTATAAGATTCTTCTGTAATTGTTGTATTAGAAAGCCAACTATCAGCTTCTCTGTATCTTTTAACGATTAACTCTACATCATTTAATGAAGTATCTGGAAATTGACCTAATATAGTTTCTGCAATCTCTCTATCAGTATTATCTTTAATAAACTCTAATCCATTATTAATTGCATTATTAAACTTCTTAATTACTTCCTCGTTTTTATCCATATAACTTTTTCTAGCATAGAATGCTGTATAAGGCATTTCTCCTGATAATTCACCAACACTTCCCACAACATATCCATAACCTTCTTTTTCTAATTTAGTAGCATTAGGTTCTCTTAATGCATAATAACTAAATTACTAGAATAAATTATCTTAAAAGGATGTGTTAATTATAAAAGAAGAACAACTTATTTTAGAAATATCTCTTTTAATTAATGAAGAACTCTATAACCAAGAAACTATCAACTATCAAGAATACCTAAATACTCAAGAATATCTCTTAACTAGATTAAACAAACTATCAGATGAATCTATATAAAATAAGAGAACAATTAAATCAAGGTATTCCCTTATCTCATCTTAATTTAAGAGTAACATACTATGGTAGAGTATCAACAGATCATGAAGAACAACAAACTTCATTAATTAATCAAGAAAAATACTTTCAATCTATAATAAGAAATAATCCTAATTGGACTTATGTAAAAGGTTATATCGATAACGGTTTATCTGGAACTTCTTCAATTAAAAGAACAAACTTTCTAAAAATGATTTCTGATTCTAAAAAAGATTTATTCGATTTAATTATTACTAAGGAAATCTCTCGTTTTTCAAGAAATACTTTAGACAGCCTTAAATATACTAGAGAATTATTAAATAATGGAGTAGCAGTCCTTTTTACCAATGATAATATTAATACAATCTATCCTGATAGTGAATTAAGATTAACTATTATGTCTAGTCTTGCTCAAGATGAGATAAGACGTTTATCAGAACGAGTAAAATTCGGTGTTAATATGTCTATTAAAAAAGGTATTATCTTAGGTAATAATAAGTTATATGGTTATAAAAAGAATAAAGATAAACTAACTATCATAAAAAAACAATCTCTTATCGTTAAAAAGATATTTTCTATGTATGCTTTAGAAAATAAATCTATCCCTTATATCTGTAATTATCTTAATAGTAAAGGAATAACTACTAATTATAATAAGAAATGGTGTCCTTCGACCATTCTCCGTATGCTAAAAAATCCTAAATACAAAGGATATTATTGTGGTAACAAATCATATACAGTAGATTATATGTCAAAAAAAGTAAAAAAAACGTCTACTTCAGAATGGACAATGTATAAAGACCATAAAAAAATCCCACCCATTATCGAAGAATCTCTTTGGAATAAAGCAAATACTAAGTTATCAAATAAAAGTAAACTTAACACTAACTATCATAAAAAATACCTGTATAGTCAAAAACTCTTATGTACTAAACACAATTGTTATCTCCATCGGCGAGAACAATTAAAATCTTCTAAAGACATCTCCTGGATATGCAAAGAACATCTCCTAGGTAACAAATGCTATCTAAACATCCGTGAATCAGAATTAAATAAAATATTCCAAACAATAATAGAAGAACTAAATATTAACTATCTCTCTATATCAAAACTTCTAACTTCTCTATATAAAAGAGAAATCTCTCTACCTCAAATAAACTTAATATCATTAATTACTAAAGAAGTGTTAATAACTAAAGAATTATCCACATATCATCTAAACATCTCTCTTAATTTAGATAATAATTTATTAAAAAGAATAACTACTAAAGAATTTATTTTTAATAGAGGAGAACATCATACCAAAAAATATCAAATAAAATATATTTTAAAATTAATCCCTAGTAAAACAGAATAATCTTGGTATAATAAATTCAAAAGAGATGATATTATGGAATTCTGTCAAAATTCAAATATATTAAGAGTATTTCTTATTTTAAAAATAGCAGTAACAATCGCCTTAATAGTATTACCTATTATAGTAATAATTCTAACTATAATGGATATATCTAAAGGTATAATAGGTGGCAAACCATCTGATGAATTAAAACAAAGTTTACCAAAATTTATAAAAAGAATAATAAGTGCTTTAGCAGTAATCTTTATTCCAAGTATTATGTCATTTGTTTTCACTGAATTAACTCTTGTTGATAGTTCTGTTAATCAATGCTTTACTAACGCCAACTTAGAAAAGATAGAAGAACTAGCTGCCAAAGAAGAAGAGGAAAGGCAAGCGGCCTTACAAGCTGAAAAAGAAGAAAATGAACGTCTAAAACAAGAAGCCTATGAAAAAGAGTTAGAAAAAAATAAAAAAATTGCTGAATTACGCGAAAAGATAAAAAAAGAGCAGGAAGCCGTTAACGGAACAACTGGCAATTATAGCGGTGATACTTCTGGTTTGGCAAATGTTAATATGACAGCTAAAACATTTACTGGTAGTAAAACAGTCAACTACTGGGAATTAATACCATCAGGGGTTACTAGCAATCCCGGATTAATAATATTCCTTCATGGTACTGGTGAATGTGGCAATATGAATAGTATGCTATCATATGCTATGCCTAAATATATGAATGAAGGATATATGGAACAATACAACGCTATATTTATAGCTCCTAATTCTTCAACTTGTAACTGGTCCATGGATGCAACAGCTGTAAAAGAATTAATCAATAGCGTTGTAGTTGAACACGATGTAGATCCAAGTAAAATAATCATCACTGGCCATAGCCTTGGTGGTAAAGGAACATGGCATATGATATCTAAGTATCCAGGATTTTTCTCCGCAGCAGTTCCAATGAGCGGCTGCGCCTTCGAAAACATAAACAGCTACGTTGGAATTCCTATTAGAAACTACGTCGGAGCATCAGAAGAAACATACGTTAATTGTACTTATCCAGTAGTTAGAAACATTAATAATGCTGGTGGAACAGCCGAGTACTATGCCTTAGAAAGTCCTTACGACACACATGGTACTGTCGTAGAAATATACAAAGACCCAGAACTAATAAATTGGATGTTAAGCCAATAACATTCAATTTTTTATTTAAAAATTATTGAATAGATTATTTAAATATGATACCATTAACTTGGTGATAAAAATGGAATTACTTAGAAGAGAAGAAAACTTAGTCAACCCAAAAATCTCTCCAGTAGTTTCATTATTTCCTTTACTTATAAAATAAACATCAATATTTATTATTGGTGTTTTTTTTATAATAAAGGCCCAAATTGTTTTTTTAAAAGGAGGATTTATGAAAGAAAAAACAAATTTACTATATGATACCAATGAAAAACCTACAATAGGTAAATGGATCATATTAGCTATTCAACATGTATTTGCAATGTTTGGTGCTACTATTCTAGTTCCTTTACTAGTAAACAAAGCTGCTGGAACAGAAGTACTAACTATTCCAGTTACTCTAGTAGCAAGTGGAATAGGTACCCTTATCTACATATTATGTACTAAAGGGAAATCACCTGTATACTTAGGAAGTTCATTCGCTTACATTACTCCAATAGCTTTAGCATTCGCTAAAGGAGGCACAAGTGCTTTTGTAACAGGAATAGTTAGCGCAGGGGTAATTTATATTATCTTTGCTATCTTAATTAAAATATTCGGCAAAAGCTGGGTTGATAAATTACTACCTCCAATAGTAGTAGGTCCAATGATTATGATAATTGGTCTATCTCTAGCAGGCAATGCTGTAAGCCAAATGGGTATAGCTGGTGGCGACTTCGAATGGCGTAACTTAGTAGTTGCTCTAGTAGCATTCTTAGTAACAGCTATTACAGCAGTAGGAGCCAAAGGTTTCTTAAAAGTAATACCTTTCCTAATCGGTATAGCAACAGGATACATTACAGCAGTATGCTTAGGTATCGTAGATTTTACTCCAGTAATCGATGCTTCATTCTTTGAAGTACCAAAATTCTTACTTCCAATTCGTGATTATACATTTAGTTGGGTAGGTCTACTTACAATAGCTCCAATTGCTTTAGTTACAATTGCAGAACATATCGGAGACCATATGGCCTTAAGCTCAATTATTAATAAAGATTTAATTAAAGACCCAGGTTTAGAAAAAACTTTACTAGGTGATGGTTTAGCTACTATGGTAGCTGGTTTAATGGGTGGCCCAGCAAATACAACATATGGCGAAAATACTAGTGTAGTTGGTATGACTAAAGTAGCATCTGTTTGGGTAATTGGTCTAGCAGCAATAATGGCAATTTGTATTGGTTTCTTAGGAAAATTATCAGCAATCTTTGCTACAATCCCTGATCCAGTATTAGGTGGTGTTTCATTATTACTATATGGATTCATTGCTGTAAATGGTTTAAAAGTAATTGTAAAAAATCAAATCGATTTTGAAGACGTAAGAAATGTCATAATTGCATCTACAATGTTAGTACTTGGTTTAGGCGGAGCTATTATAACAATCGGTGGTGGAGATGTTTCAGTATCTCTAACTGGTATGAGTTTAGCAGCTATCGTTGGTATCATTCTAAATCTTGCTTTACCAAAAACAAAAGTAGAGGAAAAAGTCGAAAAGAAAACTAAAAAGAAAGTAAACAAAACGAAAAAAGCGTAATAAACGCTTTTTTTAATTCCCTAATACTTGATATACTATAAGAGTAGGTGATTATATGTCAGAGACACAAAAAGGTACTAGTTGGACTACTAGATATTTATTAAAAACACTAGGTCCTGAAAAATGCCAAGAATTATCAATGTATTCACAAGATGTCTTAAAAGAAGACTTTATTGAATTCACATCAGAAGAACAAATTAATGAAATGCTCTCTGATATAGTAAAAGAATATATTGAAAAACTAAGTATTAATGAATTAGGTGACTTACGTTTCTATACAGGTTATGACTATCGTTTCATAAATAATACAATGCGTGGTAAATGGAATTACGAAGAAAATGGTCTTTTAACTTCTGAAAAAAAAGAATACTATCGTAATCTTGGTGAATCTATCTACCAAATAATTAATAAGTTTCCATCTCTTCCCATGAATATTAAATCTTATCGTGGAGTAAGTATAAAAGCTTTCTTTGATTATGGAATAACATCCTTAGAAGATTTAGTTTATATGGAAGGACAATATATTTATGAATCAGGATTCTCTTCAACATCATTATTAAGAAATGTTAGTTATTTTGGAAGAGAAGACTTAGGATGGCATGATACATGTAATATTGAAATTGAATATTCTATTCCATCCTTATGCCAGGATGGAGCAATCCTTCTTACAGATGTTTTAAGTTATTCTAAAGCTCAAATGGAATACGTTATAAATAGTGGAAGTCTTACTAAAATTACTAGTGTAGATATCGATAAAGAAAATAATACTGCTAAATTAAAAGCTATATTAATTCCTAAGTCACTTTGGGATCCAAAACAATTAGAAGAAAAACCACAAGTTACTAAATAATTGTTACTGTAAAATGAATTTACGTTTTTCGGAACTTTTATTGAAGAATATAAAATTATGAAATATAATGAAAATGTAAAATAGGAACAAGGTTAAGCTTTGTTATAGGAGGAAAATATGAACTTACAAGCTAATTTAGGTCAAATGAATTATGACGCTAAAGAAATTAATGATGCTGCAGTTGAGTATAATAATGCTGTTACTGAATTATACAAAATTGTAGATAACCTTACTACATCATGGCAAGGTGCTGACAATGTAGCATTTGCTAACAAAATCAATAGTTATAAAGAAGAAATTGTTGCTTTAGGACAAGTTGTAAATAATTATGCAATCTTTTTAAACAAATCATCAGGTAGTTTAAATGACTTACAATCTGATATTTCTAGTGCAGCAGGAAGACTATAGGATAGGAGTGAACTAAATGAATACTAATCAAATGGATATCTCAGTTTCATATGCTGGTTTAAAAGAATCATCTGAAGCAATGTTAAATAAAGTAGATGTAATGAAACAAGCTTTAGACAAAGCTACTACAGTAATGGGTAATACAGAAGATTCGTTTAAAAGTGAATCAGCAGATATGTTAAGAGAAAAATATCATTCTCTATATGCAAAGTTTGGTGATTTTTACGATGCAATCACTAAATATGCTACATTCTTATCAACAACAGCAGCTAAATATGAAGAAGCTGATACAACAATTAAGAAGAGCGCTGAAGACTTATTAACTTCAGATTATAATGGATAAAACTACTACTAAGTAGTTTTTTTTAGTTGCATTAAGTTCAAATAAATTAACAAAGTCACCAACACCACCAATAAAAGTTCCCGATAAAGAAGCAAAATCTACACTAGTATTAACATTTATTTTAGAAATGTCACCATCTACATTTTTAACTCCATTAAAGAAATTAAGTGCTGGCATACCGCTTTCGCGACCAGTCAGTATCTGTTTACCATATAAATCGCTAATATCAAAATCTTCAATTTTTTCTCTTGCTACAATAAATTGTCCATCTCTTTTAGTTAAACCAGCAAAAGTAACTAAAAAATCTTTTTCATTATTTTTATATACGTATATTGCTGATTCAGGACCAGCAAATCCGATATCAACTGTATTAGATAATACAGCAGCACTAACTTTATCAGCTCCGCTAGTTAATATTAATTCAATATCAAGCCCTTCATCTTCAAAGTAACCATTTTCTATAGCTACATAAAGTGGTGCATAGAAAATACTATGCGTAACCTCCGCCAATCTTATTGTAGTTAATTCTTCTTCATTATCCTTGTTGAAAAATGAAAAAATACTAAATATTATTAAGAATAAACATGCAATAATTATAATTATTTTTTTCAAAAAATCCCTCCTACTTTCATAATATTATATTCATTCATTTCTTTATTGGTGCTTTTCCAATCTTTAAAGATATTAGAATATTAAAAAGGATTTACACTTTCTTTTCTTTTTGTTATAATTTATACATAATAAGCGAGGTGCGTATTGTGGCAGGATTAACACAAAACATAGAAATATTACTAGACAGACTTTATAACTTAAAAGGCGACGATAACGTTCTATTAAGAGAGTTAGCAGATAAAATTGGTGAAACAGAGTCTGAAATTATAATAGCAGAAGAAAATAGAAATCAAAATGAAGTAAATAAGGTTAATTGTGAAGGGACATTAGAACTTTTCTTAACTCAAAAGCAAACTTTTGAAGAAGCTTTCCAAGGTTTAGATAATGATACTTTCTCAGCACTTCGTGAAATCGATGTTAATCTTGAAATCGGTTCTTTATTGACTGCCATTACAGAAAGATCTCCAGAGTATTGTGAAAAATTAACAGCTGAAATAAAAGATTATCAAGCTGAAATAGATGCTGCAATAAAAAGAAAAGAAGACTTAGATGCAACATTAGCAAGTTTACAAGAAGAACGTAGCCGTGTAGAAAGCGATAGAGAACAACTAGTAAGTTTATTAGAACAAAGTTTATCTCCAAATGAAATAGAAAGAGATTCATTAACAGCTCATTATGTTAAAAGAATTATTTCACCATTTGGTATCTTTACAGAAGATGAACTTAGTAAATTAACAAAATTAATTATGTTCCCAGATGAGGGATTATATCAATATAATCAAACATATCCTGAAAGATTAGAAAAAGGTTTGGTAGGATTAACAGAAACAACAAGTAATGAATATACAGAGGAACCAGTAGAGGAACCAATTGAAATAGTTACAGAAGAACCAACTACTGAAGTAGCTATGGAAGAACACCATGCAGAACCTGTAATTCAATTAGATGACCAACCAGTTTCAGAAGAAACACAAGAATTTTATGCTAATTCATCTGATGAAGATACATCAAAGACAATTGTAATTGATTTATCAGCATTAAATAATCCAATTCCAGAAGAAGCTCCAGTAACAGAAAATACACAACCAGAGAGCGAACCGGAAGAGGAACAAACTAATGAAGTGGTTGTTGAAGAAGAACCAACTTCTGAACCAGACTTCCAACCAGAAGAAGTAGTAGAAGAAAATAATGACAATAATATCGAAGAATTCCTAACAAGTATCGGTTTAGATATTGAAGGATTTAAAAATGATAATACTGAAGATATCGAAGCTATCTATCAAATATTATCATCAGTAGACCAAAGAGTAATAGAAGAAAACTATGAAATACTAAGAAGTATCTCACTAGAATCAGAAGTATATAAAATGAGAAAAGGTCATATGTACTTAGCTGATTCAGATTTGAATAGAAAACTAACATTACTAAGAGCTAAAGGAATTTCAGAAGCTAAAATCCAAGAATTAATAAAATACACAAATAGTGGTTTAAGAGAAGATTTTGCAACTGTCGAAGCTCGAGTAATTGCTATTGAAAATTTACATCAAAAACTAGATGAAGAAAATATTAACCTTCTTCAAGTAGATGTAGCTCAATACGAAAAGAACTTAGAAACATTAGCATCTAATGGTTATGAACTAGATGAAAAAGAAATAAGAAATCATAACTTATTATTATTCGAAAGTTTAAATATACCATCTAATGTTGAAGTATTAAAAGAATACTTAATAAGCATCGTAAGAAATAACGGTAAATATGCTTTATCAGTATTCTGGAAAACTCCAATAGAATTATTAACAGATATTGATAATTTAATTGAAGCAGACTTAGAAAATATTATTGCAACTAATCCAGAAACACTTGGAGTAAGTGCAACTGAAGTAATAAAAAGAGTTAGATATTGTGAAGAAAAAGGTGAACCAATCTATGAAGGAAATGGTCGTACAGAATTCTGTAAACACATTTCATCATATAGTGACTTCTATAAGAAATATGGTCCATCTAAAAACTTCCCAAGTATTATTTCAATGAATGAAGTAAATAGTATGTTACCTCGTCTAATTGGTAATGAAGATTATACTGAAATCATTATTAATACTCTAGAATCTGAATATTCTAATATAAAATCATTAGTTGGTATTGAAATCGTACCAGAAATGAAAGAAGAATATGATAGATTAAGACATATAATGGAAAATCAATACAATGCTACAGTAGCTGGTAAATATACTTACCGCCTTGGAGACGTTTGTATTTCTAAGAATAAATTTGAAAGAAACTTAATATTAGTTTTAAATGCGCTAGCTCAAAGTAAACAATCATCTAATGGTGTTGAAAGAGAGATCATCCTAGCATCTGCATTATTTAACCTTCGTCAAGACGAAGAGACTTTATCAAAAGTTGTAGGTAGCTGCTTGGGTTTTAATGAAGAGAATACACTAGGAGGGATGACACTATGATGTATTTGAAAGATTTAGGATTTGATGAAGATATCATCAATACAATGTGTGAAAATATTCCTGCACTTGCAGTAGAAAAGTTAACTGAAAACGAAGAAGTAGTAACTAATAATATAAAATATCTACTAGATTTAGGAGTAACTAATCATGTAGAAGCTTTTGTTAGGTTCTATAATATGTTTTTAATCGACAATCAAACATTTGATGAAATATTTTCAAAATATGATAGAGAAGACTTAGTTGCTAAATTAGAAAAGAATGTCGCAATAATGGAATATCTATAAGAAGCAGAGTAATCTGCTTTTTTCTTTGTATTTTATAACGAACAAAAATTCGTTTTATAAGTAAATTATATAACTAAATAACTATAAGCCATGGTATAATGATATAGGAAAGCAGGATACAACATGAACTTATTAAATGGATTAAATGACAAACAAAAAGAAGCAGTGCTTCACATAGATGGACCTTGCCTTGTAATAGCAGGAGCAGGTTCAGGAAAAACTAAAGTATTAACTACTAGAATAGCTAATTTAATTGAAAATGGTATTCCATCTTATAACATATTAGCTATCACTTTTACTAATAAAGCAGCCAAAGAAATGAGAGACAGATTATCTAATATTGTTCCTGATAACAATGCCTTTGTTGGAACATTCCACTCCCTAGGAGTACGTATTATTAGAGAAAATGCCCCATTACTAGGTTTAGATAGAAACTTTTCTATCATCGATAGTGACGATGTTATATCACTTATCAAAAAGATAATGAAAGACTTAGGATTAGACCCTAAACTAACAGCTCCAGCTTATATTAGAAATAAAATAAGTAATATAAAAAATGAAATGTTATCTAGTGATGATATAGCTAAATTCTATAATACACCACAAGATAAAGTAGCTGAAAAAGTATACTATGAATATATCGAAATATTAAAGAAAAATAACTCAGTAGACTTCGACGATTTACTAAGATTACCGGTAAAACTATTCTTAGAAAATCCTGATGTTCTAGAAATGTACCAAGATCGTTACAAATACATTTTAATAGATGAGTATCAAGATACTAACGAAGTACAATATAAACTAAGTAAACTACTAGCTAAGAAATATAAAAATATCTTTATCGTAGGTGACCCAGATCAATCAATATATATGTTTAGAGGAGCTAACTTCCGTAACATCTTAAACTTCGAAAAAGATTATAAGAACGCTAAAGTAATACCTTTAGAAGAAAATTATCGTTCTACTAAATACATCCTAGATGCAGCTAACTCAGTAATCAAAAATAACAAAGAACGTAAAGAAAAAACACTATGGAGTAGTGTTGGAGAAGGTAAAAAGACTAAATACCTAAGAGCTTACGATGGTAAACATGAAATTCAACTAGTCTTAGATGAAATAAAAAGATTAATTGATGAAGGATACAAAAAAAGCGAAATAGCTGTCCTATATCGTACCAATGCTCAATCACGTGTCGTAGAAGAAATGTTCTTAAAATCAAACATGCCATACAAAGTAGTAGGAAGTTACTATTTCTACAACCGTAAAGAAATTAAAGACTTAATCTGCTACTTAAGATTAATTCTAAATAACGATGATGAAATCAGTTTAAGAAGAGTAATCAATGTTCCAAAACGTGGTATTGGCGATGCTACAATAGCTAAACTAGAACAAGAAGCTAAAGAACAAAATACTTCAATCTTCCAAGTAATTTCTAAAGGAAAAGAACAACTATTCAAAGAATTAGTTCTACACTTAACAGAAGAAAGTGAAAATCTATCTCTAACAGAATTAATTGATTTAATCTTAACTGAAACAGGAATACGTGAAGAATACGAAGCAGAAAAAACTATGGAAAGTGAAAGAAGACTAGAAGTACTAGAAGAATTCAAATCTATTACTAAGTCTTTCGAAGAAAGAACCGGTTCAGTTTCTCTAGCTGACTTCCTAGAAGAAATAAGTTTAATAGCAGACATAACAGAACATAAAGAAGATGACGATGTCGTAACATTAATGACCATGCATAGTGCTAAAGGTCTTGAATTCGAAGTTGTCTTCCTAGTAGGTATGGAAGACGGAATCTTCCCTCATCAAAACTCATTCTGTGAAGAAGGAGGTCTTGAAGAAGAAAGAAGACTATGTTATGTTGGTATTACAAGAGCTAAAGAAAGACTATATATTACAAATGCTAAACGTAGAATGTTATATGGTAAAGATGTAATGAATTCTCCAAGTCGTTTCATCAAAGAAATCGACCCAGAATTACTAGAAGTAGAAAACGAAAAAATGATGCCAGAAGAACAAATTAATCGTGAAGAACTATATCACAACGACGGTGAAGTCGAATTCGCTGACGGTGATGTAATAATGCATATGATATATGGTCGTGGCGTAGTTATTGAAGTAAAAGGAGACTTCATCTCCGTAGCATTTGCTAAAAATTATGGAATAAAAAAATTATTGAAAAATCATAAAAGTATCAAAAAGATATAAGAAAGAAGGATTATTATGCAATTACTAATTATGGCTGCCGGTATGGGTAGTAGATTCGGAGGATTAAAACAAATCGCTCCTATGGGACCAAATGATGAATTTATCATCGATTACTCAATTTATGATGCCATCAAAGAAGGATTCTCTAAAGTAGTATTTATCATTAAAGAAGAAAACTACGAAGTATTTAAAGAAACAATCGGTTCTAGAGTAGAACCACATATTCCAGTAGAATATGTATTCCAAAAAATTGACAACATCCCAGATTTCGTAAAAATACCAGAAGAAAGAATAAAACCATGGGGAACAGCACATGCTATATATTGTGCAAAAGACGCTATTACAGAACCATTCCTTGTAATAAATGCTGACGATTTCTATGGCAATAATGCTTTCAAAGTTGCAGCTGAATTCTTAAAAAATTCTAAAGAAAAAGAATACGCAACAATCGGTTATGAAGCAATAAAAACTATGACAGAAAATGGTTCAGTAAAAAGAGGTGTAATCTTCACTAAAGATGAACAACTAGATTCAATAGTTGAAAGTTCAATCATCAAAGAAGGAAACGAAATAGCTTGTACACCACTTAATGGTTCAGAACCATTCAAAATATCAAAAGATGCCTTAGTATCAATGAATATGTTATTATTCGACCCATCACTATTTGCATATCTAGATGAAAAAATAGTAGAATTCTTCAAAAATAACGAAAGTAACTTAGAAAAATGTGAATTCCTAATTCCAGATATATTAGATCAATCTAATAAAGAAGGTTATGCAACAGTAAAAGTATTACATACTGATGCAACATGGTATGGTGTAACATATAAAGAAGATACTGAAAATGTAAGAAAATCAATTAAACAATTAGTAGATAATAATGAATATCCAAACGACTTATGGGGGTAATTATGAATCCAAAAGAAAGAATAGAAGGATTAGTTAAGACATTAAACCAAGCTAATGTTGAATACTATTTACATGATAATCCTACTTTAACAGACAACGAATATGATAGTTTACTAATGGAACTATTCCGTCTTGAAGAGGAACATCCAGAATTTGTTTTACCAGAATCTCCAACTCACAATGTTGGTACTAAAATACTAGATTCTTTCGATAAAATAACTCACGGCACTCCGATGTTCAGTTTAGCCGATGTATTTAACGAAGAAGAAATCGAAGCTTTCGTAACTCGCGTTGAAAAAGAAATCGCTAATCCAGAATTTGTCTGTGAACTAAAAATGGACGGCCTTGGTGTTAACTTAACTTACAAAGATGGTTTACTAGTATCAGCAGCAACTCGTGGTGATGGTGTAGTAGGAGAAGACATTACAAACAACTTTAAAACTATCAAATATGTTCCAATTAAATTAAATGAACCAATCGACCTAGAAGTACGTGGCGAAATATATATGACTAAAAAAAGCTTCGAAGAAGCTAATAAAAAACGTCTAGCTAATGGCGAAGAACCATTCCAAAACCCACGTAATGCTGCAGCTGGTTCAGCAAGACAACTAGATAGTAAAATAGCTAAAGAAAGAAAATTAGATACATTCTTATACCATGTGCCTAATACAATAAATGATACTCATTCTGAAACATTAGAACACTTATCTAAACTAGGGTTACCAGTAAATCCTAACTATGCAATAGCTCATAACTTTGAAGAAATAAAAGCTTACATAGCAGAATGGGGCGAAAAAAGACCAAATCTACCATATGAAATAGATGGTATAGTAATTAAATTAAATGATATAGCAGGTCAAAGAAAAATGGGAAATACTGCCAGATATCCAAGATGGGCCGTAGCATACAAATTCCCAGCTGAAAAAGTAGTAACTCAATTAGAAGATATAATATTTACAGTAGGTCGTACTGGTCAAATAACACCAAATGCAGTCCTATCTCCTGTTAAAGTAGCAGGAAGTACAATAAGAAGAGCAACTCTTCACAATGAATCTTATATTAGAGAAAAAGATCTACGTATTGGTGACTTCGTAGTTATCCATAAAGCTGGTGACGTAATTCCTGAAGTAGTAGAACCAGTCCTAGAAAGAAGAAAAAATGTTTCAGTTCTAGAAATGATAACATCTTGTCCTATCTGTAATACTCCTTTAGTAAAATCAGCTTCAGGTATAGATGTCCTATGTCCAAACAACCATTGTCCTGCTCGTAAAATAGAAGGTCTTATCCACTTCGTATCAAGACCAGCCATGAACATAGATGGTCTAGGAGATGCTATCATTGAAGACTTCTATAATATGAACATAATAACTAAAATAGAAGATATCTATAATTTAAAAACTAAAAAAGAAGAACTAATTGAACTAGAAGGATTCGGTAACAAAAGTGTAGATAACTTACTTACATCAATAGAAGCAAGTAAAGCAAACTCACTAGAAAGACTACTATTTGCTTTAGGTATTTCAGGTATTGGAGCAAAAACAGCCAAAGTCCTAGCTAAAAAATACGACAACATAGACAATCTTATGAATGCTACAACAGAAGAACTAACTAATATCAAAGATATCGGCGATATTCTTGCTACAAACATCTATGCATACTTCCAAGACGAAAAGAATATCGAACTAATAAACAATTTAAAAGAAATAGGTATTAACATGGAATACAAAGGAGAAAAAACTCTTAACAACCAATTAATATCTAATAAAAAATTCGTTATCACAGGAACAATAAGTTTCATGTCACGTGATGAAATCAAAGCTTTAATAGAAAAATACGATGGTACAGCAGTAGATTCTGTTAGTAAAAAAACAGACGTTGTAATAGTTGGAGACTCTCCAGGTAGCAAGTATGATAAAGCTTTAAAACTAGGCATTGAAATATGGAACGAAGATAAACTAAAAGAAGTTATAGACTCCCTATAACTTCTTTTTGCGTGATTGAAAATAAAAGAATCTAGAGTTATAATAAATAATAGAATAGGAGATATGTAATGAAAAAAACAAAATACTTAATTATCGCATTAATAATGTTAATGTGTACAGCAACAGTTAAAGCTGCATCAGAAGGACCATTCTATTTTGACTGGGAAAACAGCAGAATAGAAAATGCGATTGAAATGCAATCACTATTTAATGAAAATTTATCGTTTAAAAAAGGAAGTATTGTAATTCAGACAATATTAGACGAAAATGCTAGTCCTACAACGAAAATAACTAAATATGATGCAAAAGGGAATGAAATAACAACGAATTCCTTAGAAAAAACAGCATTCTATAGTGCTATTACAGATGATACAAATATCTATCTAGTAGTTATCTCATCAGAAAATGAAGAATCAGTTCAAAAACTAATTAAATTAGATGAAAATCTAGAATTAGTACAAGAATTATCATTTGATGAGGAGTACACACCTGCTGTAGACGGAATGATTAATGCAAGAGTATTCGGTCATGATATTCTCGCCATTAAAGATGATTATTTATATGTATTCTGTGGCGAAGAGTATATGCTTAAAACAAAATTAGATTTATCTAAATGGGAAAATATGGAATATTCAAAAACCTTATTTGCAAAATATTTTCCAGACTTGAGTGCAGAATATGATTTACTTTATATTTGGATGGAAAAACTTTTTAACGGAAATGTTACAGGCGATTATTTAGATATGGAAGTTACAACTCATGTATACGAAGATAAAATGATATCAAGCGGTATGAGATATTATGTAAATACAGGAAAAGCAACTGATAGTATGCCATTTGCAGGTTTTATTAGAATTAAAGATAATAGTGGAAAAGTTATTTTTGAAGAAGTGAATAATGATTATGCAAAAATAATTGAAGCTAGAATTATTGGTGACTATGTAGTAGCAGTAGCCTTAGTAGAAGGTTCTATTGGAATGTCATACACTAATTCTCCATATGAATTAGGAAATGATATTATAGTCTATAATATGGATGGAGAGCTTGTACAAACTATTGAAACGGAAGGCAGTTACGTATTCCTAAATGAAATTAATAGTGGATTTATTGCAACACACGTTGAATCGTGTGAAGAAACAACAAATGATATAATTATAGAGGGCCTAATGGCTAAAGGTGAAACGACTTCTTCTAAAACTTGTACTTATAACACTGAAGCTTATTATCTACCTCTAGAGGTAAAAACAAAAGTAACAGGAAAAGGTAGTATTGAAGCTATAAGTAATACAAGAAAAGATGAAGAAATAACTTTTAAAGTTACACCAGAAAAAGGCTATGTTCTAAGCGAAGTTAAAGTAACAGATGAAAATGGCAATGTAGTAATATTTACAGATTATACATTTACAATGCCAAATTCAAATGTTTTAATTGAAGCAATATTTGTTCCGGAAAATCCGAATACATCTGATGTTGCAATAATTGGACTTATCATAATTTCAATCTTTGGTTTTATTGCCGTATCATTCAGCAGTAAAAAAATTAATTGGTTAAATTAATAGAAAAATGTGTCGTTTAGACACATTTTTTATTTCACTAATTTAATAACTTCTTCATCTTCCAAATTAAATAATTTTA
Source organism: bacterium (assembly GCA_963588075.1). Classification (GTDB taxonomy): domain Bacteria; phylum Bacillota_I; class Bacilli_A; order RF39; family UBA660; genus Coprovivens. Next base: position 31,384 of record CAVAGO010000014.1, read on the forward strand.
AATACTGTTTCAAAAAGTAATACTTATCTAACTCGTTATCAAAAATCATATCTGCTAACTTTAATGCCTTTTCCATTTTTACTTTATTAAAACCATCTAACAATCTATTATATTGAGCTATTTCTTCTTCAGTATTTAACATAGCACAAAATCTATCAAAATTATATCTTTTCTTTTTATATCTCTTATATTCTGCATTAATATAATCTTTATCTATATTTCCTTCAACAACTGCTACAACTATCTTAGTAATAAGATTAATATTATTTTGAGCTATCTCTGGTTTCAATGTTCCATTAAAACATCTTACCTCAAAGTGATCAGCTGAACTCGGTAAATCACCAGCAATACCATATTGTAATTTATTAAAATCAAAATCTCTAAAGTTAAAAACTGGTCTAAATCTCAATTCACTAGCAACAAAATCTCTAAAGCGACCATTCATTTCACCTGGATTCCTATAATTATATTTGTCTAAAGAGTCAGTAAATGTTGCAACTCTTTTAGGAGTCATCATCGGTGAGAAGATTGATCTATCTTCACGTGCTCTTAAAAAAATACGTGGTTCCGTATCCTCACCATAACCGAACTTAAAAATTATTGGTTCAAATACAACTAAAGTCTTTAGTAATAAAGATAATTTTTCTGGAGTATTAATCTTATGTGTTCCAATATGCAAATGACTTGAAGTATTACCTGCCAAAGTTGCTCCAGAATCACTTAAAAGAGAATACATTTCAGAAAAAACGCTCCAATTTGTTGTTGTATCAGTTAAAATAGGTGTGATAATCTCTGCATCAGCAGTTTCTTCTTGATGTACCACATATCTATTCTTGTTAAACAAATCAAAAACATCATTAAATAATTCAACTAAAAGAACAGTCTTATCAAGTGGCATATCATTAACTTCTATTTCATTTCCAAAAGAAACATAATCTGGTAAATATAATCTATTTCTAAATGATAAGGGAGTTTCATTAATTTTTCTAAATAAAGAAATTAAGTCATCATTACTTAAAGAACTTAATATAACATTATCAGCTTTATTCACACTAAACATACATATTCCCCCTCTTTGATTGTATATAATAAATAAACAACTAGATAAAGTCAAATATTCCTTTTTACTATAAATGTAAAGAGCGTAAACAATTGCTTATAACAGCATAATGTAGTATAATTTAAGTACCTAAAAAGAGGTGGGAAAAGAATGAATAAAATTAAAAAATTTTACAAAGAACATCGTATTTTTACAATCTTAATGGCAGTAGTACTAGTATGTGTAGTCTTAATAGCCACAGTATTAATCCAATGTTTTTATGTAGGAAATGGTTCAGATAAGTATGGAAATCGCTTAGAAGGTATTGAAAATTATCAAATAACAGAATCTCGTCAAAAAGATTTTGAAAACAATATTGCTAATAACGATAAAGTAAAATCAGTAGATATTCAAATTACTGGTAAAATAATTTATATTACTATGCAAATCGAACCAGGGGTTGCATTAGTTGAAGCTCAAAGTATTGCTCAAAAATCACTAGAAGAATTCAGTGAAGAAGAACAAGGATTTTATGACTTTAATATCACTTTAAAACAAAACTCTAGTGACAAAAGTGATGGTTTCATAATATCAGGTGCAAAGAATAAAAATGGTGAAGGACTAGTTTGGAATAACAATCGTCAAGTAACAGAAAAAACAACTGACGATTCTGCTACAGAGAAGGAAGATTAGTTATGAAGAAGTTCGAAATAAATAAAAAAGTAATAATAGGTGCATTAATTGCAATATTAGCAATAGTAGGACTAGTAGTATTAACCATAAATATTTTAAATGATGAAAATAAATTAACTGTTGAAGAAAAAGAATGGATAACAGAAAATATTAATACTGTTCAAAGTGTCAACGTTCCTAATAACTTAGATATCTTTGGTAAAAATGGTAGTGGAGTATTCTTTGACTTCATCAAAGATTTAGAAAATGAATATGGTATTGATGTAAACGAAATAACATACAATGTTGGTGAAGAAATAAGTGGTAATTCATTCAAAGTTGTATACGACATTGAAGATGATGATGCTGTATTCCATGAAGAATATTATGTTGTAATAAGTAAAGAAAAAATAAATATCAGTTCAATATCACAACTAAATAATAAAAAAATTGGTGTCTTAAGAACAGATGAAAAAGCAATTACTAAATACTTAAATGATATTAGTAATACAATTATTAATCCTTATGAAACATCAACAAACTTATTTCAAGCTTTAGAAGCTAATATTGATATTGAATATGCAATTGTTCCTCTAGAAGAAAATTTAACATCTATTTTAACTTCAAATTATTACATTGATTATCACATTAGTGACTTAAATAAATACTTGATATTTGATGGTGTTAAAGATGATACATTTGGTAACATTGTTAAAAAATATTATGCTAAATGGCAAGAAGAAAATCTTGAATCTTCCAGAAACACTAACGAACTTAATACTTTCGTTCAAGCTCTATCTATTTCAGATAAAGAAATAGATAACATCCAAGCTAAACCTTATACATATGGTTTTGTTAATAACAGCCCATACGAAGTATTAACTGGTGGCCAATATGGTGGAATAATAAGTGAATACTTAACAAGATTCAGTAAATTCAGTAATACAGAATTTAAATCTACTAAATATAAAAACTTCTCTAAGTTTACAGAAGCTTTAGCAAACCAAAAGATAGATTTATATTTTAATTACTATAATCTTGATACTAAATATCAAGAAATAGATTCTTTAATGAATGTTTCATTTGTTGTTGTCGCAACAGAATCTAATCCACTTGTCATGAACTCAATTGCTTCATTAAATGGTAAAACAATATATGTTCAAAAAAATAGTATTATAGAAAAATATTTAAACTCTCTTGGTGGTATAAACATCAAGACATATGAAGATGGTAAAGAACTTAAAAAAGTTGCTAAAAAAGATAACTTATTAGTTCTAGATAAAGAAGTATTTAATTACTATAAAAAATCAGAACTAAGTACTTACACAGTAAGATACAGTAATACATTATCTGATACATACAACTTCTATGTAAAAGGAAATAGTACATTCAACTTATTATTTGAAAAATATATTCAAACCTTAGATCCAGAAGAAATCAAAGTAAAAGGAAATTATAATCATACTTATACAATGAAATCTGGTACTATCTTAGGTCAAGTGGCTAAATACTCTATAATAGTTATCGTAGCATTCATTATAATTCTATACTTAGTATATCGTTCTACTAAACAAATTAAGATAGCTAAGAAGATTAAAAAAGAAGATAAAATGAAATACATTGACCAATTAACTTCTTTAAAAAATAGAAATTATTTAAATGAAAATATTGCTAATTGGAATAAAAACACTATTTATCCTCAAGCAACAATCATTATCGACTTAAATCAAGTTAGAAATATTAATGATACTCTAGGTTATGAACAAGGAGATGCTCAAATAAAAGCAGCTGCTAACGTTCTAATCAAGACTCAACTTGATAATACTGACATAATGAGAACAGATGGTAATGAATATCTAATTTACTTAGTAGGATATCAAGAGAAACAAGTAGTAAGTTATATAAGAAAGTTATACAAAGAATTTAAAAATTTACCATATGAACATGGAGCAGCAATCGGATATAGTATGATTACTAATGATATGAAAACTATAGAAGATTCAATCAACGAATCAGTGGAAGACATGCGAACTAAGAAAGAAGAACTAGAAGAAGGATAAGATGAAGAAAAAGAATAAGAAAAACTTCTTTGAAAGATTCTGGGAAGCCTTCTGGCGCCCAGAAATGCTTGTTCTACCAGGCCAAATAGCATTCTTCCTTTTTCTTTCCGTAGTACCGACCTTAACTTTAATAGGTTACGCATGTTCATATCTAAATCTATCAAACGATTTAGTTCAAACTTTTCTTTCGAACATTCTAAGTAAAGATATCGCAGCTTTAGTTGCTCCAATCCTTACTGCTACTGAAATAACTCCCGCATTCTTCATTTCATTAGGTGTTGGATACTTCGTAGCAAGTAATGGTATGTCATCAATTATTGTTGCTTCAAATACAATCTATGGTATTAAAGATTCTGGTTTCTTCAAAAGAAGACTAAAAGCCATAATCATGGAACTTGTTATCGTATTCCTATTTCTATTCATCTTAATAGTTCCATTATTAGGAAGTAATATCATCGACTTATTACATTACTTCAACTTAGATACTGAAACTACTTCTATAATAGTTAATACTCTTAACTTTTTAGGTGGTCCATTATCATGGGTAATCATCTTCTTATTCATTAAAACAATATACACAATGGCTCCAGACAAAAAATTCTCAAGTAGAAGTGTTAACGGTGGAGCAATATTCACTACAGTAGCTTGGATAGGAATAACAGAATTATACTCATACTACATAACAAACTATGCTAACTATTCATTATTCTATGGTAGTTTAGCAAACATCGTTATCTTAATGCTTTGGGTATACTTCTTATCATATGCTTTCGTAATTGGTATGGCAATGAACTATCATCAAGACTTAGAAAAAACTGGTGTAATTGAAATTAATAAAGTAATAGAGGAGTCAGCTAATAGTGCTCCAGTATTACCAGAAGAAGAACCAGCTCCTAAAAAGAAAAATTCTAAAAAAGAAATATCAGAAGAGAATCAAGACAAAGAATAAACCTTGATTCTCTTTTTATGACATTCTAAGTTTTGTCAATAATGAATTTTTATGATATTATAGATAC
>CAVAGO010000015.1:0-35586 GCA_963588075.1 bacterium
ATGCTAAGAGTGCTCCTAAGGAAGATAATACTTTAAAAAAGCAGAAGAAAAATAAAAAGTAAACTTTGATGAAAAGTTTACTTTTTTAATAAATTTATATAGTTAAATTGTATATTTGAAACTATAATGACTAATTTGACAGTATGTTTTGTCTATAATATAATAGCGGTAATTTAGATATTTTGTGTGATTTATTTTCACTAGTTTAGGGAACTAGGAGGAGAATATATGAATAATTTAAAATTAGAAAAATATCTAAATGATAATCGAACATTGAATTTTAATGAATTGTTATTTTCTTTTATAGATAATGAGAATTTAAAAGATTCGGATGTTTATCGTAAGATTAATATGGATAGGAAGTTATTTTCAAAAATAAGATGTGATTTTAATTACATACCAAAGAAAGCAAATGTTATTAAATTATGTTTATCATTGAATTTAAATTTAATGGATACTAATAAATTATTAAATAGTGCTGGCTATTCGTTAGCATATAATGATGAGTTTGATTTGGTAATATCTTATTGCATAGAAAATAATATTTACGACATTAATGATGTAAATAACTATTTATATGCTTACACAAATTCCACTTTGTAAGAAGTGGTTTTTTTGTCGCTTCATAAACGACCATTTTAGATTCTATTTTATTATAATGGTTATCAAGAGGTGAGGAAAAATGAGTATATCAGAAAGAAATTTACGTAATAATTTAATAGGTTCATTTGCTTATCATGATGCTAAAATTTTAAAATTGGAAGAGAATGGTAAAGATGTAACAATGATATTCACAGATGGGTGGGTTGAAGGTCAAATTGATCAAATTATTTTTACTAATTGTAAAATTAAATATCAATATGATTTTGTTGGTAGTGAGATTTATCAATTAGATGGAATATATAAAGATGAAACATCGAAATGGTATATGAGTTTTTTGATTTGGATTGATGGCGATTTATTAGAAAAGGTTGAAGTTGAAGCAGAAAATATAATTTCTAAAGAATATCAAATAAAAGATAGTGTTAGAGATGAGATAAAAGAAGAAAATAATACAATATTTGAAGAATTAAAGCAATTAATTAATCAAATGGGAATTAATAATATAGAAAAATTGAAATCTAAAGAGTATAAATCAGCTGAAAATAAAATATTGAGTACTAGAAAAAAAGATGTAATGATGGAAGATTTTGACAATTATGTTTTAGTAAGCGAAGAGGACTTGAATCAAGAAATTTATGGTAAATAAAAAATAGTATATGGGTTATTCTATATACTATTTTGTTATATAAAAAAACTCGAAAAATTCGAGTTTATGTTTTTATGGAGCATTTGATAATAATGTTTTAAATTATTTATAAAAAAATATCTCTCACTTGTTAAAAAAATGTGTGATAAATATTGGATAAAGCAATAGCCACATAGGAATTTCTTGGTATTTATAGTATAATTGTATTGAAAAAAAACTTATTAAGGAGGGATTTTATGATAGAAAATAATGATAAATATTTTGAAGTATTAAATGATATCAAGAAAACTTTAATTGTTACTAGAAACAAAATAGTAGAAAACGCAAATAAAGATTTAGTTTTAATGTATTATAATATCGGTTTAAAGTTGATTGAAAATAATAAATGGGGTTCATCATTTATTGATACATTAGCAAAAGATTTAAAAGTTGAATTTCCTACACTAAAAGGTATGTCGGCAAGAAATTTAAGATATATGCAAAAATTTGCAACAGAATATAGCAACGATGAATTTTTGCAAGGAGTCCTTGCAAAATTATCATGGAATCATAACCAAATATTGTTAGATAAAATAAAAGATAAAGAACAAAGAGTTTGGTATGCTAAAGAATCTGTAGAAAATGGGTGGTCCGTTTCAGTATTATCTCATCAAATTGCAAGCAAATTATATGAAAGACAAGCATTATTAGAAAATAAAACTACCAATTTTGATGAAATATTGCCATCTCCAAATAATGAACAGGCAAAAGAGTTATTAAAAAATCCATATATATTTGATTTCATAACTGCTGATAAAGATTTAAAAGAATTAGACATTGAAAGAGAACTAACGGCTAATATAACTAAATTATTATTAGAATTAGGTAATGGTTTTGCGTTTGTTGGAAGACAATATCATTTAGAAATAGAAAATGAAGATTATTATATTGATTTATTATTCTATAATTTGAAGGTAAGAAGTTATGTTGTTATAGAATTAAAGACAACTGAATTTAAACCAGAATATGCAGGTAAACTTAATTTCTATTTAAGTGCAGTAGATAAATATATCAAAGATGAAAATGATAATCCTACATTTGGAATATTACTTTGTAAAGATAAGAAAAGGGTGACTGCTGAATTAGCTTTAAAAGATATTAATAAACCTATTGGTGTAAGTGAATATAAAATTTTATCAGAGATACCTGAGTTTTTGGAAAATACACTTCCAAGTATTAAAGATATAGAAAAGAGATTGGAGGATGATTCTGAATGAATATAAATATTAATAGAGTAAAAATTATTGTCACTATACCCTTAGAAAATGTAGAAGAAGTTAGAAATGCCATATGTGAAACTGGTGCAGGTGTTATTGGTAATTATACTCATTGTTCAATGTCTACTAAATGTGTAGGAACATTTAAACCAACTGACGAAGCAAATCCATATATTGGAGAAAAAAATAATTTAGAATTTGTTGATGAAGAGAAGTTAGAAGTTGTTTGTGATGTTAAGAAAGTAAAAGAAGTTATTTCAATGTTAAGAAAAGTACATCCATATGAAGAACCAGCAATAGATATTATTCCTTTAATTGATGAAAGTTATTTTCAATAAAGGTAGGTGTATTATCTATGAATAAATTAGAAAAACCAAAAGTAACTTCTATAAAAGAAATATTTTGTTTTCTTTTAACTATTTTAAGTCCATTATTTGGTTTAGGTAATTTAGAACTGAAACATTTTATAATTATTTATTCAATTTTAATAGGTCTTATAATAATTTATGTTTTCATTAAATATCTTTGGTGTGTATCCCAATTTTATAAAAACTATGAAAAACAATTTATCGAATTTAATAAAATCGAAAAAAATCGAGATGCATTAAATATGCAGTTTAAAGAGAAACAACAGGAAATAATAAAATTAAAAAATATAATTGATCAGTATGATTATATATTTAATGGTGCAGTAAATTCTATACAACAGGGGGCATGTAATATTTCAAAAGAAGAACAACAATATTTAATAAATTTATATAATATATTATGTCAAGATAAAGAATATATTTTTAAGATTAAAGGAGGTAATTAAAAATGAATGATGAATATAGAGTAATAAAAATAATTGATGATAAAAGCATTGTTATTAACATTGGAGAAAACGATGGTGTTATATCTGGAGATAAATTTCAAATATATGCTGTGGGAGAACATGTCATTGATCCAGAAACAAATGAAGATTTAGGAACTTTAAATACAGTAAAAGAAGTAGTTAGTGCTATAGATGTTTTTCCAAATATGACTATTTGTAGACACATAGAAACTAATTATTATAACCCCCTTACTAATTTTGTTACTCCTTTTGCAACACAAAAAATTGATACAGAAAAAAGTTTGAATGTAGAAACAACACAAATAACAGGTGGATTGTCATCTGATTTAACAATAAAAATTGGAGACAAGGTTAGATTTCTGAAAAATGAAAGTGAAAAAGAGTAAAAAAATTTAAGGAGAAAGGTAAATGAATAATAAAGTAGCATTAGTTACCGGAGGAACTTCTGGTATCGGAAAAGAAATAGTAAAGGAATTAATTGGGAAAGGTTGCAAAGTAATAACCTGCTATAGCAATAATGAAGAAAATGCTAAGACATTAGTAACTGAAATTAATAGTGAAAATCTTTTAGTTTTGAAATGTGATGTTAGTAATGAGAAAGAAGTTATTCGTATGATGAATCAAGTGCAAGAAAAATTTGGTAGCGTTGATTATCTTGTAAATAATGCGGGTACTTTTATAGATAATTTAATTAAAGATTTTAATATTGATGATTTCAAAAAAGTTTTAGATATAAATTTACTTGGAAAAGTTATTTGTACTAAGCATATTTATCCAATTATGAATGAAGGTGGAAGTATAGTAAATATATCTTCTCATTTAGGAGTAGTTCCTTGTACTGAATCACCTGCATATTGTTCGGCAGCCGCTGGGATTATTACATTTACTAAAGCAACAGCATTAGAATTTTCAGAGAAAAAAATTAGAGCTAATTGTATATGTCCTGCATTTACTCCAACACCTTTGTCATTAAGAGGTTGGAAACAAGAAGAAATAGATCAAAAGTTAAGTGAAACTCCCCTAGGTAGATTTGCTACTCCTGAGGACACTGGTAAACTTTGTTTATTTCTATTATCAGATGATTCGAGTTTTATAACAGGAGAAAATATTTGGATTAATGGTGGAAGATTTTAATTGTAAAATTACTTAAATATGTTTAATAACACGCACTAATTAGAATGCCAATTTGCAAGTGTGTTGTTAAAAAGTCAAAATTTAGTATTTTAAAAGCTATAGATTATTCTATAGCTTTTTCTAATAAAATAAAACTCACACAAAAGTGTGAGTGATCTTCTTAATGGAGCAAGTGAGCGGAATCGAACCGCCATCTCAACCTTGGCAAGGTCGCATACTAACCGTTGTACTACACCTGCGTGTAAATAGATAATACCACTAATTAAGTATAAATGCAAGTGTAAATTTAAAAAACTTAGAATATTGTAAGTACATTATAATATATGGTATAATTGGGTTTGTAAGAAGGGATTATTTTGAAGAAAAAAATTATCCGAGTTTTAAAAAAAACTCGTAAAAAAGTTTCTAAATATTTATCGACAAACAGACTTTTTTTAACGTTTGTTATTTTAGCATCTATAGAAACTGTTTTACTTAGAAATTTTACATTAGGTAATACATGGGACTTTGAACCATTTATATGTGATTTAGCTCTATTAATATTAATTGGAGCTTTTGGATATTTTGTAAAACCAAGAAAACAATTTAATTATTATTTTATTTGGATGTTAATAATAACGACGATGTGTGTTGTTAATTCAATATACTATGTATTCTATACTTCATTTGCATCATTTAGTTTGCTTGCTGAATTAGGATTAGTTGGAGAAGTAGGAGATTCATTGACTGAAAAATTTAAATTAGTAGATTTTGTTTATGTTATATTTCCTTTAATTTATTTAATAATTCATACTAAATTAAAAAGAGGTAGTTATTATCATTTTGTAAGTAAAGTTGAAAATGGTAAAAAGATGTTTTCATCAACTATACTTGCAGGTATTATAGTTTTAGTTTTTACGTTAGTTAATATTACAGGAACTGATGCAAGTAGATTAGTAAAACAATGGGATAGAGGATATATAGTTCAAAGATTTGGTATTATTTTATATCAAGGAAATGACTTGATTCAAAGTTTAACACCGAAAATAAATTCGATGTTTGGTTATGATGAAGCTGCTAAGAATTTCAAAGAATATTTTAGTGAGAAATTTGCTACTGAAACAGTAAGTAGTAATAAATATACTGGAGTACTCGAAGGTATGAATGTAATATTTATTCATATGGAAAGTATTCATGGATACTTAGTTGATATGGAAATAAATGGACAAGAAATTACACCTACTTTAAATAAATTAGCGCAAGAGGGTATGTATTTTAGTAATTTCTATCCACAAATAAGTGTTGGTACTAGTAGTGATACTGAATTCACATTAAATACTTCATTAATGCCAGCTAGTAGTGGTACTGTATTTGTTCAATATTATGACAGAGAATATGTTAGTATTCCAAAACTATTAAAAGAAAAAGGTTATTATACATTTAGTTCTCATGCTAATGGAGCTACAATGTGGAATAGAAATAAGATGCATCCTAGTTTAGGATATGACGAAATGATATTCCAAGATCAATTTGATTACAATGAAAAAACAGATAGATTAGGTTTAGGACTTAGTGATGAAGCATTCTTCTATCAATTACAAGCTAAGTTAGAAAAGATTGAAACAGAACATACTAATTATATGGGAACATTAATTCAATTATCTAATCACTCTCCGTATGCTGCTACTGAGTATCATCCAGAAAAATATAATGATTTTGGTAAATTAGATTTAACTAATACTTATACTATTACTAATGAAGATGGTGAAGTAGAAACTATAACTGATGATTACTTAGAAGGTACTAAGTTAGGAAATTATTTAATAAGTGCTCACTATGGAGATATGGCTTTAGGAACATTTATTGAATATGTTGAAAATTCACCATACTATGAGAATACTGTCTTTGTTCTTTATGGAGATCATGATGCTAGACTAGATAAGAAAGAATATCAATATTATTATAATTACAATACTGAAACAGGAGAAGTTTATGAAGAAGGAGATCTTGAGTATGTTGAATATAATAATTTTACTCATGAGGTAAATAAAAATACGCCGTTAATTATTTGGACAAAGAATAAAAAGATAGCTAAGAAAATTAGAAAAACTAATGATAATGTTATGGGTATGTATGATGTATTACCTACATTAGGTAATATGATGAATTTTGATTATAAGTATGCTTTAGGTCATGATATCTATGATATAGGTAGTGATAATGTTGTAATATTCCCTAATGGTAATTTTATAACTAATAAAGTTTATTATAATAATGCTAATGGTAATTATTTAATTTTAAATAATGAAAATGATAATACAGGAATTGGTAATGTAGTTATTAGTGAAGATTATATTAGTGATTTAAAATTGTATACTGAAAAAAGATTGAATGTATCGAATGATATTATTGTTCATGACTTAATAAAAAAAGAGGGGGATAATATTCCTGTAAAGGAGGAAAGTGAGGTACAAAATGGCTAGAAAAATAAAAACAGAACAAGAAAAAGCTAGATCAAAAAAGAAAGCGATTATTATATCTTTGATTGTAGTTTTACTTGTGATAATTGGTGTTGGTGTTGGAATTGTTTTAATGAATAAGGAAGATCCTAAAACTATTGTAGAAGTTAAAGAATTAGATAACTTAGGAGATTATAATTATAAATTAACAGATAGAGATTCAGATTATTTTAAAAGTGAATTTGAGGTCTTAAAGAAAATCGTTAACTCCAAAGAAGTTGATGAAGAAGCATATGTTACACAAGTTGCTAGAATGTTTATTATAGATTTATATACTATGAGTACTAAGGTTAATAAATATGATATAGGTGGTTTAGAGTATTATCATGATACTAAGAAAGATATGTATGAACAAAAAGTAATGGATACTTTATATTCAACTATGTTAGATGATACTTATGGGGATAGAACTCAAGCATTACCTGAGATAAAGAGTGTTGAAACTGTATCGACAGAGAAGACAACTTATATGTTAGGTGAAACAGAAGTAGAAGGATACTTAGTAAAATTAACAATGACTTATGTTACTGATATGGGATATGATACTGAAGCTTCTTTAGTAGTTTGTAAAGAAGAAGGTATAAGATGGAGTGTTGTTGATTTTCAACCAACATTAAATCCTGAGTATGAATAAAAGATTGCTTTGAAGGCAATCTTTTTTATGATATACTTTTTTAGTAGAGGGTGTTTAATATGAAGTATGATAGTATTTCTAAAGATATAAAGACAATGTATGTAGCTGTGAAAGAATATATTTCTGAAATAAGGAATATAGGGCTTGGAACTGTATGGAGTGGGGATGCATATAATAATCTTTCGAATAAATTAAATGAAGTTTTAGAAAAGTTTGAAATAGAAGTTACTAATTTAGAAAATTATACTAAGGCATTAGAATATATGGATGTTTATATTCAGAAGTTAGAGGAATTGGATAAATTAGAAACTGAATTAAACAATTTATCTGATGATGAAGATGATCAAGCTAGACGAAGCGAACTAATTACGAAAATTGCTCAGTTAGAAGCTGAAGTTGGAGAATTAAAACAAAAAATAACTGAATTGATTGTATTTAAAGTTAGTGATTCTGGTTCTTATGATTTGGTAGCATTTGAGATAGATGAAAATTCTTATAAAGATTTTACTTATTTAGTTGATTTGGATAAATTAATATTTTTATCTGATGAAAAGATGTTGGTACCTTTAGATGATGATGAAACACTTTATGATTATTATACTGATGAAGAAATAGAAACAACATTAGAATCTATTAAAGCAAATTATTCGGGAAGAGAAGCTTCTGTTAACTGTGCGTTGGCGTTGATACAAATGGCTGCTGATGTTGGGAAAAAATTAAAATATGGTGGTTCTCGTGATATTTATGATATTGCTATTAGAAGTGATTGTTCAGTTTTTGCTTCTTGGGCGATTAATCAGGGTACGGAGAATGAAGATTTTACTAAAAAGAATGTTATTACTTTGGCAGATTCTGGGAAGAAATATCAAAGTTATTCAGAAGCTAAACCAGGAGATGTCTTATATCACTTGGGTTCTGATAGAAGTAAGTATCATGCTACTTTCTTAGTTAAAAATGATACAGAAAATAAAATTGTAACAATTGCTGAAGCATCAAACAAAAAAAATGGGGTTAGATTAAGAACTATGTCTTATGATACTTTACGACAAAGTGGCTATAAAGCTGTTGATATGTCAGAATATTATGAAGATTAAAAAAAGAACAATATTATTATTGTTCTTTTTCAATGGAAATAATAGCTATTTGTTTATGGAAGATAAAATCTAGTTTATTAAAAAATTTGGTAGCGTGGCTAAATTTAATAAGACCTTCGTATACATAACCATCTTTTTCGTAAATTCTTCCTTGAGCATATTTGGGAAATAATTTTCTAGCAGGTGAAATTATACTTCTTGATGATTTGAAAAGTTTATTAATAATATTTGATAACCAAAATGGTAAGCAACCATTGTGCATGTGCCCAGAAAGAATTAAGTCACTGCTGTTAAGATTATGTGTTTGATTATTATGTAGGTAAGTATATATATTAATAGGAGTGTGAATTAATGTAACATTATAAGTATTTGTAGGAATGTTACATTTTTTGTCTTTTATTTCATTACAGAATGATTCGTATGTTTCATAATCTTCTTCATAGTATTTGTATGAAAAATCGATTCCATAGAAAGTGATATTATTGTCTGTGAATGTACTATCTTTTAAGAGATGAACGTTTGGAAGTTTATTTAAAAGATTGACTAATTTATTATTTGGTTCATAAGACCAATTGTGCATATGGCCTTTTTTTTCATCGTGATTTCCGAGTACTACTATTGTTGGTGAAATGTTACTTATGGTTTCTAAGAAAGTTTTTAATTGATTTAAGTCAGTTGTATTGGAACTATCTAGAATATCGCCAACGATAGTGATGTAATCTGGTTGAGTTTTTTTTATTTGAGCAATTATTTTATCAAATATTTTTTGTTTGTATCCAACGTGATAGTGGATGTCACTTAATAATGCTATTTTTATATTATTAATATCTTTTTTTGTTTTGAATTTTTCGATATGCATATTTATTCTCCTTTATATAAAAAGTACCTTAAGAATAAGGTACTTCTTGTTATGCTTGTTCTGAAGGTGTATCGGTAGATGGATCAGTAGGTGTTGTTTCTGTAGATGAATTTGAGTTATCTGTGTTGTTTTGTGTATTATCTGATGATTCATTTGATTCTTCGTTATTATTAGAATTGTCTGAATTTGTTGTGTCATCAGAAGATTCGTTATTGTCATCTGTTGAAGGAGTGTCATTTCCTGTTTCTTCATTGTTGTTTCCTTCATCTTCAGTTTCATCAGTAGGTGGAGTTCCAAGACCATTACTTATATAGAAAGTAATTTTAGAAATACTCTTTACTAGTTCTCCTTCATGAGCAGATTGATCAACGATTAAACCTGCTAGTTGATAATCTGTTGTAGTTTCGAAAGAACAACTTAATTGATTTAATTGACACCAGTTAAGTGCTTCTGTTTCAGTAGCTCCAATAAATGATTTTACTCTTTCTAGTTTTTCACCACCAGTTAATCCTTTTCCAACTAATGGAGTAGTGTAATCTTCATTATAAGATATACTGAATGTTTTAACAGGTTGTTCTGTTTCTAATTCTAAGTTAACTTTCATTAAGTGAATTATTGCTTCTAAAGATTCAGGATAGTATCCTAAAGCACTAGTATATCTTTCAGCTCTTGGTTGATATACTGGTAAGCTATAATATGAAAGATATGTTTTCTTAATAGATAGCGAGTTTCCTGATGAGTTTATTAACATGTCTTTTCCAACGCTATAGAATGACATCATTTGTTCAGGAGTCATATTTGTTTCGATATTATTTGAAACTGTTTCTAGTAAATTTTGGAATTCTGTAATACTATTAATATTTTTTATTTCATGAGCCATTGCTTCAATTACTTGTTGTTGGTGTTGGTTTCTAGCGATATCACCAATTGCAAATTGGTGTCTGTTACGTGCGTAAGCTAAAGCTTGTTCACCATTTAGTTTTTGTTCTCCGGTAGGAACGTAAATTATTTCACTACCAAATTGTCTCTTACTATTTTGTTCACATATCATACCTTTACAATCGATACGATTATTGAATTGGAAGTCTGGTTCTTCAACGTCAACTGTAACACCACCAAGAGCGTCAATCAATTGTACTACACCAGTAAAGTTAATTTTTACATAGTAATCTATATCAATATCAGTTAATTGTTGAACAGTTTTAATTACGCAACTTGAACCGTATGCAGCAGATGAATTTATCTTGGCATATTTATTATGGTTACATGCTATTGGAACATATAAGTCACGAGGTAAGCTGAACATTGTGGCAGTTAAAGTATTAGGATTAAATGTAATTAACATTAAAGTGTCACCATTGAAAGCTTGGTTAGCTTTTAAACCATCTTTAGCTGAGTCAACACCCATTACTAAGACAGTAAATGGTTCAGTTAATGTTTTATCTTTACTTTGGTTAAGAGTTATAACATCTTGGTTAGCTCTTTCTTCACTATATTCATAAAGTATTTTAATACGATTAATTAATTCAACACGATCTTCAGTATCTTCAACGTCAGCTTCATAATTATCTAGTAGTGTTTCATAATTACTTGGTACTATGGCACCACCTATTTTACCTTTTTCTAAGTCTGCTAACATTGAATCATAATCTTCATATTCGTATATCTTATTTTTTAGTCCTTCTTTTTCAATTAGTTTTTCACCAAGGACACTACCTTCAATGTTATCACTTTGACTAGTTACCATACCAATTGATAAATCACTAGTAAAGTTAGTTTCTTTTAATGTAATAAGGTGAGTTGTATAAATAATAGTGTTTCGATTCATATTACTTATTTTGCCATATACATTATTAATGAAGTAAGAAGATACTCCAAATACTGGACAGAGAATTAATGTAATAACCGTGAAAAAAATAAAGGATTTATTCTTTTTGGTAATCATTGTAATTAATCCACCAACAGCATAAATTAAAAACCATACACAGAATATGGCGATTATGATACTTCTTATAACTGTTTCAATATCACCAAGTTTTAATATGCCTATAATAAAATATATTAAAGTAGCAAGATATAATATTAATGAAAGAAAATAAAATATCTTTTTTGCTATATGTACTTTTCGTAATTTTTTTCTTAGTACTTTCATAAAATCACCATCGCTAATTTTCTATCTTTAATTATAACATAAATAATGTGTCTAAACAATTCAGCATTTTTGTAAAGTGTAATCTTTACATTCCTAGACGTTATCTTACTTTTAGTAGAATGTAAACTATGTTATAATTAGACTGATAAAGTATATAGTAAGGAAGTGATATAATGAAAAAAGTGTTAAATGTTCTTTTAATCATTTTATTTATTATTGGTACTATCTTACTAAGTTGGAATGCTCCGATAGCTAGAGCTGCTGAAGTATTTCCTTTTAATGGTATTATTAATGCGGATTCTTTGGTTGTTTATAAAGGAACAACAACTGATTCGGGAGTATTGACGGAGTTAGCTTATGGAACTGATGTAGTTGTTTTAGAAGATGCAACAACTAAGTTTTATAAGATATCATTTGATAATGGTACTATAGGTTATACTTGGAAGAGTTATATTATTAATGTAGATAATTCGGTTTTGACAAGTGATGCTTCAGGTAGTGGGGTAGAATCATATAGTACATATTGTAATAGTTTAGTATCAGCAGGGTTCGATAAAAGTTATTGTCCTTATTTATATTATTTGCATAGTAAATATCCTAATTGGAAGTTTGTAGTTGATAAAGTAGGTGTAACTTTAGAAAGTGCATCTTCTAGTGAAGAAGGAAAGGTTGTTTTACAGACTGGTAATTCTAATTATTGGTATAGTAGTAATCCTATTGAAGGAGATTATTATTATGTAAAAGCAAATGTTATTGCATCATTTATGGATCCACGAAATAGCTTATTTGAAGAAAATATATTTCAATTTTTAGATTTGGAATTATCTAAAAATATTGTTAATGATGCAGCATTGTTAGATATTGCGGGAACTAATGGAAATTTAAGAAATTATTTAGAAGAGTTTAAAACGGCTGGACTTACTAATGAAATAAATCCATTACATATAATGTCGAGAAGTAAACAAGAAGGAGCTAATAAAACTACATATGATAGTAATCTAAAAAAATATGTTGCTTCTTATAGTGCAGTTACTGGGTTATATACAACTTCTACTGGAAGAACATCAGCACAAGGATATAGTTTAGATGGATATTATAACTTCTTTAATATAGGTTCATATGCTGATAGCGAGTATTCTTATACTGTACAAAGAGGTCTTGCTTATGGGGCTGGATTTATTGGAACAGATTCTTGTATTACAATTGGAGAAAATGGGTTAGCTTATTATGATGAAACTAAATGTGAAACTTTAAGTTATCAAAGACCTTGGAATACTCCAGCTAAAGCAATATTAGGTGGTTCTGAATTTATTGCTGGGGGATATGTAAAAAAAGGACAGGATAATTTATATTTTCAAAAGTTTAATGTATCAAGTTACTCACAATATAATAAATATACGCATCAATATATGACTAATTTGTATGCTCCTGCTAGTGAATCGGGAATTATGGCTGATGCTTATACAACTGGTAGTTTAATGAATTCGGAATTTGTATTTGTTATTCCAGTATATGAAAATATGCCTGAAGATAATTATCAAGCTGTAGATAAGAGTTCTAATAGTAGATTAAGTTCTATTACTATAAATGATAAATCTTTTACTGAGTTTGATAGTGATGTAATCGAATATAATTATAATTTAGTAACTACTGAAGAGACTTTTAAAGTAGGAGCTAAGACTGAAGATAGTTTAAGTTCAGTTACTGGTACTGGAGACTATACATTTGTTGATGGAGTTGCCACTGTTAAATTAGTTGTTACAGCTGAAGATGGAAGTACAACTACATATGTAATAAATGTTAAAAAAGTAGTTCCTGAAGAAGTAATTACTGTTGATGAGATAGTTGCTAAGATGGGTGTTAAAGTAAATGGAAATATTATTTATGGAGTGAGTCCTGATACAGTTGTTAGTACTTTAGTAAATACTGTTACTAAGAATAAGGGAGAAGCTGTTGTAAATAATTCTAGTGGTAAAGTAAAAAATAGTGGATCATTTGTAACTGGAGATAAAATAACTATTAAAGGAACTTCTGATAGTAAAACATATACAATTGCTGTTAGAGGAGATGTTAATGGTGATGGAGTTGTTGATTTGAAAGACTTTGTTTTAGTTCAGAGTCATATACTAGAAAAGAGTATATTAACAGATGTTAAGTTCTATGCAGGTGATGTTAATTATGATGGAAAAATAGTATTAGCTGATTTTGTATTAATTCAAAGTCATATATTAAAAAAACAAAGTTTATAAAGGAGTAGACTATGAAAAAAGTTAAATATTTTATATTTTTGGTAGGTTTGAGTTTATTAGGAATTACTTCAGTAGATGCTGCATCATTTAAAGTTAGTGCCAATAAAACCACTGTAGTAGTTGGTAATACTGTTAATATTACTGTTGCAGTAAATGGAAGTGATGCGGCTGGTTGGGAATATTGTTTAAATTATGATACATCAATGTTTTCTTTAACTAGTCATAGTAGTTCTTGTATACTTGGAGGAACATTAGCTGGTAATAAATCTGTTACATTTAAATTAAAAGCTAAAGCTAGTGGAACAACTATTTTTTCATTAAGAGATGCTGATATTTTAGATGATTCAGCTAATAGTGTTTTAACTTCAAAGGGTTCAGTTAAGGTAACAGCTAAGACTCAAGCAGAAATAGAAGCTAGTTATAGTACTGATGCTAATTTAAAAAGTCTTAGTGTGGATGGTTATGAATTAACTCCTACTTTTAATAAAGATACTTTAGAATATAGTTTAGAAGTAGAAAATGATGTTGAAAGTGTAACTATTAAAGCTAGTAAATCTGATAGTGGGGCTAGTGTTTCTGGTACTGGAGAAAAAGAATTAACAGAAGGAGTTAATAAATTTAGTATTGTTGTTACGGCTGAAAAAGGTAATAAGAAAACCTATGTAATAGAAATTAATCGTAAAGAGTTAAATCCAATACAAGTAAATGTAAATGGAGAAGATTATACAGTAGTAAGAAAAGCTGATGTAATGAGTGCTCCTAGTTATTATTCTTCAACTGAAGTTGAAATACAAAATGAAATGGTTCCAGCATTTAAAAGTGATATAACTGGATATGTATTAGTAGGATTAAAGGATGTAAATGGAGATATATCATTATATAGATATGATGAAGAAACAGAAGAATATGTTTTATATCAACAACTTAATACTGATGGTGTTACTTTGATACCTCTAGAGACTAAAGAGGTAATTGAAGGCTATGAAAATAGAAAAGAAATAATTATTAATAATTATAAGGTTAATGTATATAGTCGAAATACTGATAGTGCATTTGTCTTAATTTATGGAATGAATGCAAGTAATGGAGAATCTAGTTGGTATAAATATGATACTAAAGAAAATACATTACAAAGATATGAAAAGATAGATGTTGAAAATAAGAAAGAAGAATTAGATTTATATTTTATTTTAATGGTTGTATTTGCGGCATTGTCATTAATTTCAATTTTACTAGTTATTGTATTGATATCTATGAATTCTAAATTAAGAAGTAAGAATAATAAATTGATTTATATGATAGAAAGTTCAAGACTTAAAAATAAAGAAGTAGTAGAAACTACAGAAGAAGTAGTTGAAAATCCGAAAGAAGAAGTATCTGAAGAAAAAGCTGAAACTAAAGAAGAGATTAAAGAAGTAGCTAAAGAAGAGAAACTTGAAGAGACTGTTGGTCTTTCACAAAGAGAACAAAGAAGATTAGAAAAACAAAGAGAAGCTTTGGAACAAGAAGAATTGAGAAAGATGCAAGAGGATTTCTTGAAGACTGAAGCTAATGATATTATTGTAGATGATGTTGAACTTGAAGAAAGTGCACCAATAAGAAAAAGAGGAAGAAAAAAGAAATAATCTTCCTTTTTTAATGCCAATTTAACGTCAAATTGTAAAGAATGTTTATGTTTTTGGTGAAACGTTATATAATAGTTTTAGGTGGTTATATGAATTTTGAAGTAAACGGACATAACGTTTTTATAATAGTTTTAGTAACTTTTTTAACAAGTGCTTTCTTAGTACCACTAATTACTAAGGCAGCACAACATGCAGGAGCAATGGATATTCCTAATGCAAGAAAGGCTCATACTAAACCAATGCCTAGAATGGGTGGTTTGGCGATATTTGGAGCGTTCTTGTTAGGTTATATGTTGTTTGCGAGAATGTCTATGCAGATGACAGCGATATTATTAGGAGGATTTGTTATTATACTAACTGGTATTTTTGATGATATAAAACCAGTATCAGCGAAAATAAAGTTAGTATTACAAATAATTGCGGCTTGTATAGTAGTATTCTATGGAGATATAGTATTAAATCATGTTGATATGTTAGGTATTAACTTAGACTTTCCTAGTCCATTAAATTATATAATTACAATAATTTTTATTGTTGGAATTACTAATGCAATAAATTTAATAGATGGATTAGATGGTTTGGCAGCTGGTGTATCTTCAATATACTTTGCAACGATTGCAATAATAGCTTTTATGATGAATAAAAATCAAGGTTTAGATACAATTCTTTCTTTGATAATGTTAGGTTCAACATTAGGATTCTTATTACATAATTTTAATCCAGCAAAAATATTTATGGGTGATACAGGAAGTTTATTCTTAGGTTTTACAATTAGTGTAATTGCGTTGTTAGGATTTAAAGCTACAACATTAACATCATTAATTGTTCCAATATGTATTTTAGCTATTCCTATTTTTGATACAGCATTGGCTATCTTTAGAAGATTACTTAAAGGAGAAAAAATAACTGCTCCGGATAAAGATCATTTTCATCATCAATTATTAAAAATGAAATTTGGAGTTAAAGGGACTGTCTTAATAATTTATGGAATAAATATATTATTTGCAGCTGTTTCAATTTTCTTTGTACTTGGTGATAGTAAGATGGCGATGGCTATATATGTTGTATTAATGTTGCTATTGTTATTTTTAGTACTTAAGACTGATATATTATTTAATCATCATAAGGAAGAAAAGAAAGAAAATACAAAGAAAGAAAAGAAAAAATAATCTTTTCTTTTTATTAGAAGTAAGGTGTAAAATATGAAGTTAGATTTATATGATTTTGATGGAACGATTTATGATGGAGATTCAGGAGTAGACTTAATACTTTTTGCGATAAAAAAGAAACCTAAAGTAATATTTCATTTAATTGGTTCTTTAGGAATAGTAATACTTTATTTATTAAAATTAAGAACAAAAGAAGAAATGAAGAATAAGTTATTTGGCTTTTTAAAATATTTTCCAGATACTGATGAGTTCGTAAAAGAATTTTGGGAATGTAATGAACATAAAATAAAAAGTTTTTGGATAGAAAAGAAGAGTCATAAGAACGATATTATAATTTCAGCATCAGGAAAGTTTTGGTTAGAACCGATTGCGAAAAAATACAAAGTAAAAGAGTTGTTTGCAACTGAGATAGATCCACATACTGGTAAAGTAACTGGTAATAATTGTCATGGAAAAGAAAAAGTAAGATTATTTAAAGAAAAGTATCCAGAAGTTCAAATAATGAAAATGTATACTGATTCTAAAAATGATTTACCATTAGTAGAAATAGCTAAAGAAGGAATTTTAGTTAAGAAAAATAAACTATATAACTATTATGAATATAAGCCTAATTTCATAGTAAGATTTTGGAATTGGGGTTGGGGAATATATCATAAAAATGAAGAACTATGGAATTATTTAATAGTTGGTTTTTTGACTACAGTAGTTAGTTTGGCAACATATTTTATTTGTACAGAGACATTTTTAAATCCAAAAGATAATTTTGAATTACAACTTGCTAACATTATATCTTGGGTTATTGCAGTAGGATTTGCTTATGTAACTAATAGAGTTTTTGTGTTTAAAAGTAAAAATAAAAACAAATTAAAAGAAGCTGCTTCTTTTGTTGGTTCAAGAATATTAAGTTTACTAATGGATATGGCAGCAATGTTTGTAATGGTTTCAATATTTAATTGGAATGATAAAATAGGTAAATTAGTTACACAAGTAATTGTTACGGTAGCTAATTATATATTTAGTAAACTATTTGTATTTAAGAAAGGGGATTAACCTCTTTTTTTGTGGGTTGTGATATAATAATTATGGTGATTATATGAGAGATATAACAAAGATAAATCCAAGATATGTTAGATATGATGGTATTTATTATAATCCAAATACGAATCGTACATATGAATTGACTCCAGAAGAAATATATTATCTACGTAAATATTGGCAGGATAATATGAATAATCCTAAGATAGCTAGTGGAGTTAAAATAATTGTTACAACAAGACCAAACGTTGCTAAAAAGACTGCTAAAAGAAATTATAAATTAACTAGAAGTCAAAAATATAATGATGGTTTTCATCAATTGAAACAACAACTAAAAAGAGAACTTACTACATTTTTAGTTGTAGGTGGAGTAGTTGTTAGTTTAGTTGGAGCTTTATCATATTTTACAAATGATAATAGTTATGATTATAGTGATACTGCTAGTTATGTAGAAACTTATGAAGATCCGATATTTGTAATTGAACCATATACTTATGATAATAATGTTGCTTTAAATAATGAAGAAAGTAATAGAAAAGATTTAATAAAAAAGATTTGTGATATATATCAAGTGAATTATGATGTTGCATATAAAGTTATTGAAGATTTAACAGAAAACTTTTCGAGTCCTGGTTATTTAGAAGGAAAGATTCCAGGAGTTTCTTGTAAGGGTGAAGGTGTAGTTGCTGTAACTGATGAAGAATTATTTATCTATATTGTTAGAATAATTAAGCAAGAACCAAGTAGATGGAATGTTAGTACAGATAATTTATATGTTGATAATGGTTATGAATCAGGAACAGATTATTGTAAACAGATAGAATATGCATCTAAAGTTTTAAGTGTAGATAAACATTTAATGTATGCCATTGTTCAATCAGAATGTGGTTTTAGGTCAGAACTATTTTTAGAATCTAATAATCCAGGTGGTATAAAAAATAATAGTGGTGATTGGTGGTATTTTGATACAACTGAAGAAGGATTTTTGGAATTAGGAATGGAATTATTAAAATACTATCGTTGGATTGGAGAACCTAGTACAAGTTTAGATGAGGCGACAATTGCTAAAATAAGAGATATTCATGCACCACTTAGTGATGGAAATATTTATTGGTTACCAAATGTTTTGGAGATACTAGAATATGCCCAAAATAATAGTGAAGAATTGTTTGGACCTAGTGTACAAAGTAATGGACTTTCACATTAGAAAAGTTTTATAATAATTTAGGGAGGAATTAATATGTATAAAATTATAGATGGAAATAAAGCATGTGCTGATGTTGCTTATTTATTTAGTGAAATAGCTAGTATTTATCCGATTACACCAAGTAGTCCAATGGCAGCTGAAGTAGATGTTTTAAGTCATAGTGATAGAAAGAATTTATTTAATGATGATGTTAAAGTAATAGAGATGCAAAGTGAAGCGGGAGCTGCTGGAACAATGCATGGAGCATTACTTGCTGGTAGTTTAGCTACAACATTTACTGCTTCACAAGGATTACTTTTAATGATACCAAATATGTATAAGATGGCTGGAGAATGTTTACCAGCAGTAATTCATGTAGCAGCAAGAACACTAGCTACTCATGCTTTATCAATATTTGGAGACCATTCAGATGTATATGCAACTCGTGGAACAGGATTCTGTATGTTAGCTTCTACAAATGTAGAACAAGCTAATCATATGGCGGCAGTAGCGCATTTAAGTGCTATTAAGGGTAGTTTACCTTTTGTACACTTCTTTGATGGCTTTAGAACTAGTCATGAAGTAAATAAAGTAAAAGAACTAAAAGATGAAGTTTTAATTAAATTAGTTGACTTTGATAAAGTTAATGAATTCAAAAAAAGAATGCTTAATGTAGATTCAAGCATTCAAAAAGGTATGGCAGAAAATGAAGATATATATTTTCAATCTGTTGAAGCAAGAAATGAATTATATAATGTAATGCCTGATATAGTTTATAACTATATGAAAGAAATAAATAAATTAACTGGTATGGAATATAGACCATTTAATTACTATGGAGCAGAAGATGCAACAAATGTAATAGTAGCAATGGGAAGTGTTTGTGATACTGTTAAATTAGTAGTAGATGACTTAGTAGATAAGGGAGAAAAAGTTGGTTTAATAGAAGTACATCTTTATAGACCATTTAGTGCTTATTACTTAAAGAAAGTATTGCCTAATACAGTAGAAAATGTTGCTGTACTAGATAGAACTAAAGAAGCAGGAAGTATTGGAGAACCATTATACTTAGATGTTGTTAGTGTACTAAAAAATACTAATATAAAAGTTGTTGGTGGTAGATATGGATTATCTAGTAAGAATACTACTCCAGATCAAATATTTGCTGTTTATGAAATGTTAAAAGGTGAATTAAAAGAAAACTTTACTATTGGAATAGTAGATGATGTTACTAATTTAAGTTTACCTAAGTATGAATATAATATTGATTTAGGGGTTCAAGAAATCAAGATATTTGGTTTTGGTAGTGATGGAATGGTAAGTACTAGTAAAGATATTATGAAGATAATGGGGGCTGGTACTGATAAGTTTGTACAAAGTTATAATCAATATGATTCTAAGAAGAGTGGTGGAGTTACTATATGTAACTTAAGAATTAGTGATAAACCAATTAATGCACCATTCTACGTAACTAATCCTGGTATTGTAGTATTAACTAAAGATGAATATTTATTTAAGTTTGATATGATTAATGATATTAAAGAAAATGGTATTTTTGTAATTAATACTACTAAGAATCAAGATGAATTAGATGGATTCTTACCTAATGAAGTTAAACGTATTATAAAGAGAAAGAATGTTAAATTATATATTATAGATGCTGATAAGATAGCTATAGAAGCTGGTATTAAAGGTAAAATAAGTAAGATAATGCAAATGGTTATTATGTCTTTAATGGATTATCCAGATGCTATGAATGTAATTAGTCATTCTATTGAGAAACAATTTGCTACTAAGGGTGATGAAGTAATTAATGCTAATAAAAATGCTATTACTAAAGCAATGGAAGCATTAGTATTAGTAGATACTGAGTTAACTATTGTAGATGAAGATGTTAAGATAGATAAGAATATATTTGATGAAATAAATGCTCGTAGAGGAGATGACTTAAAAGTATCTGAGTTAGTTCCTTTTAGAGAAGGTACATTCCCTTGTGGATTATCTAAGAATGAAAAGAGAAAAACCAGTACTTTTGTACCAAAATGGAAGAGTGAATCTTGTATTCAATGTGGTCAATGTGCAATAGTATGTCCTCATGCTGTAATTAGACCGATAGTACATACTGATAAGAGTGCAGGAGTTCCAATGATAGGTAAACCTGAATATACTTATGAAATGGTAGTATCAGAAGCTGATTGTACTAGTTGTGGATTATGTATTAATGCTTGTCCTGGTAAAGGTGGAGTTAAAGCGTTAGAATTTGGTACTTATGATGAAAAGGTACAAGAAAGAGCAACAGATTTATTTGAAAATCATGAAAATCCTGATAACTTATTCCCTAAATTTACTATTAAAGGAAGTCAATTTATTAAACCTAAATTTGAATTTAGTGGATCTTGTGCAGGATGTGGAGAAACTCCTTATATTAAGTTATTAACTCAATTATTTGGAGATAAGTTAGTAATAGCTAATGCTACTGGATGTTCTTCTATATATGGAGGTAGTGCTCCTAGTACTCCTTATTCAATTCCTTGGGCTAATTCATTATTTGAAGATAATGCTGAGTTTGGATTTGGTATCTTATTAAGTTATAACAAATCTAGAGATAGAATTGAAAAGGTAATGAGAGATTCTAAAGTAGATGGAGAAGTTAAAGAACTATATACTAAATGGTTAGAAAATAGAGAAGACTTTGATATTACAATGGAAATTAAGAATAAATTAATTGAAATTGGTGTTCCTAGTAAACTTAAAGATTTAATAGATTATGTACCAGCTAGAAGTGTATGGACACTAGGTGGAGATGGATGGGCTTATGACATTGGATTTGGTGGAATAGATCATGTATTATCTAGTGGAGAGAATGTTAATATATTAGTATTAGATACTGAAGTATATTCTAATACTGGTGGACAAGCTAGTAAGTCTTCAAGAATAGGTCAAGTAGCTCAATTTGCTGATAATGGTAAAAAGACAGCTAAGAAAGATTTATTTAAGATAGCTATGGGATATCCTAATTGTTATGTAGCTAATGTTTCTTTTGGAAGTAATTTTATGCAAACTATTAAGGCATTTAAGGAAGCTGAAGAACATAATGGACCTTCTATTATAATTGCTTATTGTCCTTGTATAGAACAAGGTATTAAGGGTGGTATGAGTAATGCTACTAGTGAACAGAAGTTAGTTGTTGAATGTGGATATACTACTTTAATGAGATATACTCCGGAAGATGGTAAGTTGACTTTAGATAGTAGAGAACCTGATTTTGAGAAGTATGAGTTATTACTAAATAACGAAGTAAGATATAATAGTTTAGTTAAAAAGAATCCTGAATTAGCTAAAGAAGTTTTAGAGTTAAATAAACAGGATGCTATTAAGAGATATAATTATTATAAGAAGTTAAGTGAGGAGAAGAGTGAGTAATCATTCTTCTTTTTTTTGCATAAGAAAAGAAGCTTAGGCAGCTTCTTGTTCGTTTTGTTTTCTTTTGGGTTTTAGAATTTTTATTTGTTTTTTTGTTTTCATACGATATTTTTCTAGTGTTTTGTTTTTGTTCATTAGGTTGTTGTATTTTTTATTTAGGTTTGTTCTTAGTCGTGTTACTTGATTTACGAATCTAGGGTCGTATGCAAGTTCGGGATATCTTCCTAATGCTCTTTGTTCTAGGTATTCTAGTTCGACTAGGTTTTTATAAGTAACGTCTAGAGCGCCATTTAAAGCGTCTTGGCCTTGTTTTATTTGTGAAAGGTCAACTGGGTTATATCTGTTGTATTTTCTGTTAAAAAAGGCATTTACGAAGTTAAAATGATTATCTATTACTAAACCTACAGTAAAGTAGAAAAAATATTTGTTTCGAACAAAAGGTAAAGCAAGTAGAGAAGTCATTTCTAGTAAGATATTAGCTTTATTAAATCTCTTTAACATGATTCTTTTATCGACATTAGCGACTTGTTCAGCAGTCATTCCTTCGAATCTTTTCATCTTACCAAGAAGATCATTACTTATCTCTTGTTGATTTTCTTTATGTATTTTATCAAGTTCTTGTTCTAATCCTTCAATTTCAGATTGTTTAATAGTTTCATCTAAATGTTTTTGTTCAGCTTGAATATCGTAATTTTTTTGAAATCTTATTTTTTCTTTAGTATCACGTAAACGTTGTTCTTCAGCTTTTAGCTTTTTCTTTTGCTTTTCAGATAGTTTACCATCATATTTTAAATAAGTATTAGTTAGGTCTTCTAACATTTTATCAATTTGTCTTTCAATACGTTCATAATCTTTATCAAAGAAGTCTTCTTTTTTTATTTCTTCTTCAGAACCTTCGATTATTTGATTAGATACTTCAGTAACATCACTTATTTCATGTTCTTGTTTCTTTTGTTGTTCTGCTTCTTTTTGAGCGTTTTCTTCTTTAGTTTGAATTTCTTTTTCAATTTGTTTTTGTTCTTCTTTGATTTCTTCAATTTTTTGTTCGACTTGTTTTTTTAAATCTTCTAGTTCTTTTTTATCTTTTTGATCAAGTTTTTTAAGTTCTTCAACTAATTCTTCTTTTTGCTTAGTAAGTTCTTCTGTAGTAATTTGTGGTGTTTCTTGTTGTTCTTGTTTAACTTCGGTAGAAGATTCTTTTTTTGTTGATTGTTCTTCTTTTTTGGATGATGCGACTTCTGATATTACTGCAGCAGTAGCAACGGTACCAATAATAGCGGCATCTTTAAGATTATCTTTTAAAGAAGGTTTAGGTATTTCATCAACTAGTTGAACCATAACTGTATTAATTGAATCTACTTTTTTACTTATTGAATCTTTTTGTTCAGGAGTTATAGTTTGAGTTTCTTCTTTTTTTAGTTTTGGAATGGTAGATTCTTTGATATTTAAATCTTTTTTCTTAGGATGAGCTAAGGTGTATATTTGTTTTTCTTTTTTTCCATTGGTTTCTTCTTTTGTAATTGGTCTTGGTGGGAAGAGAGGATTTTTAATTAAATCTTCTTCTAATTTAATTAAAACTTCTTCACGAATTACTTCGGCATTTCTTAATGTTTCATTTTCGACACGAGTGATTATTTCAGGTAGTACTCTTTCTTTAATTTTTTCTACTTTAATTAATTCACTTGTTGTAGCTGTTTTTAGTTTGAATTTTTCAACTTTATAAATTCGTTCTAATTCTTCTTTGATAATTAAATCTAATAAACCATTTAATGGTAGATATTTTAATTCATTATCTTTTGTATATACTTTATATAGTTTTTGTTTTGGTAATTCAAGAACGATATCTGTATTAGGATTAGTATCTTCTGATGTAGTAGAAATGCTGTTATGAGGATTTGTTTTTATATTATCTTCATCTGGTAAGGTGGTTGGATTAGAAGAAATAGGTGTTTCTTTTTTTATTTCTTTAGGTTGTGATTTTGATTCTTGTTTAATTAGTTCTTCTTTTATATCTTTTTTGGGCTTGCCAAATAAACTTCTTATGAGGTTTCCTATTATGAGAAATATTATAAGAAGGTATTTTTTTATTATAGAAAGTATTTTCTTGAATGTTGATTGTTCTTGCATGAAAATCACCTTTATTAATTTTATCATAAATTTATAGCAAAAAAAATAGGAGTTGTCCCCCTGAGAACAACTCCAAAAAGAATAAAAAGGGGTTGGCTAGTGTGATACTAGCACCAATTCGCCTCAAAGTGAATTGGTACTTCATATATTAAGGTAGAAAGGGGTTTTTGTCAACTTTTTTGAACAAAAAAAATGCTTTTTTTTGAAGTTTTTTAATTGGCTATAAATTTATTTGTGATAGCATTTTTTTATTATAAAAAATACTTATTACAAAATGAAAAAATGAGTGATTTTGGGTATTAATAGAAACAAATGTATGCTATACTTATTATGGTGATAGATATGGATATTAATTTAATTAAAGGTGTTGGAGATAAATCAATAGAGTTATTATCAAAGATGAATTTATTAACTGTTAATGATTTAATTATGTATTATCCATATAGATATAATGTAATAAGAGTTGTTCCATTATCTGAAGCTAGAGATGGAGAGACAGTTACAATAAAAGGGATTGTTGATACTGAACCAAGAGTTAGTTATATAAATAAGAATTTTAATAGAATGGCTTTTAAAGTAAGAACAGATAATTATTTAATAAATGTAACTATATTTAATAGAGCTTTTTATAAACAACATTTAAAGTTAGGAAGAATGATTAATTTAATAGGTAAGTATGATAGAGAGAAGAATAGTTTTACAGCAAGTGATATTAAGTTTGAAGTTATTAGAGGAGTTAAGATAGAACCTGTTTATCATTTAGTAAAAGGAGTTAAATCTAATGGATTATCTAAGTTAATAGCAGAATGTTTTAATATGAGATTAGATTTAGAGGATTATATACCAGATTATCTAAGTACTAAGTATAAGTTTATGGAAAAGAAGGAAGCTGCAAGAAATATTCATTTTCCACAAAGTACTGATAATTTGAAACAAGCTAGATTAAGAGAAATATATGAAGAGTTCTTTGGGTTTATGTTTAAGATGAATTATTTAAAGTATAAATATGATTTAAATAATGAAGGATTAAGTAGAGAAGTAGATAGAAGTAAGGTGGATGAATTTATTAATGAGTTGCCTTTTCAATTAACTGATGATCAAGTTAAAGCAGTAGATGATATATATAATGATTTAATTGATGCTAAGAGAATGAACAGATTAATACTAGGAGATGTTGGTAGTGGTAAGACTTGTGTAGCTGAGATAGGAATGTATATCAATTATTTATCCGGTTATCAATCAAGTATGATGGCACCAACAGAGATATTGGCAAGACAGCATTATGAAGGTATGACTAAGATGTTTAGTAATACTGATGTAAGAGTTGGTTTGCTTGTTGGTAGTATGAAGAAGAGTGAGAAAAATAAAGTATGTAAAGAGTTAGAAAATGGTGAGATAGACATTTTAGTTGGAACACATGCTTTGATAAGTGAGAATGTTAAGTTTAAAAACTTAGGTTTAGTTATAACAGATGAACAACATAGATTTGGAGTTAACCAAAGAAGTAATTTACAGAATAAAGGTATTATGTGTGATGTTTTGTATTTAAGTGCAACTCCGATACCTAGAACTTATGCATTGACTATTTATGGTGATATGGATACTTCGATAATAAAGACTAAACCAAATGGTAGAAAAGAAATCATTACGAAAGCTTTAAAAGAAAAAGATTTAAAGAATGTTTTATTTCATATGGTAGAAGAGATAAAGAATGGACATCAAGTTTATGTAGTAGCGCCTTTAATTGAAGATGAAGAAGGCGAAAGTAATATGAATGATGTTGTTAAATTAAAAGAGAAATTTGATATGGCTTTTCAAAATAAGATAAGTGTTGAAATATTACATGGTAAGATGAAGAATCAAGAAAAAGATGAAGTAATGGAAAGATTTAAAAATGGAGAGACGAAAGTCTTAATAAGTACAACCGTTATTGAAGTAGGTGTTGATGTTAAGAATTCAACAATGATGGTAATATTTAATGCAGAAAGATTTGGCTTAGCAACACTTCATCAGTTAAGAGGCCGTGTTGGTAGAAATAGTTTGCAGTCTTATTGTTATTTAATAAGTGATATGGATACACCAAGACTTAAAGTAATGGAAGATAGTAATGATGGTTTCTATATTAGTGAAAAAGATTTTGAATTACGTGGTGAAGGTGACTTGTTTGGAACTAGACAAAGTGGTGACATGGTATTTAAGTTAGCTGATATAAGAAGAGACTTTAGAATACTTACACAATGTAAGCAGGATGCTAGTAGGTTTATTCAAGATAATATTGTTGATAACTTTAGTAATTATCCACAGTTTAGAAATATAATAAAACAGTTGGAATTTATCGATTAAAGAAAAGGGCTAAAATTGACTTTTAGTTCTTTTTTATATAGAATAAAGAACCATTAGAGGGATGGTTTTGAAAAATGAGTATTTTAAATAATGAAAAAAATAAAAAATTTACTAAAAAAAGCTGGTTGTGTACTAGTTGTTGGAGCAATGGTATTTACATTAACTGGTTGTATGGAAAGAGAAGTTGCTACTAATGCTAATACTTCTTATGATGTAATTGATACTACTAGTAATGAAGCTTTAGAAAATGGTATTACACAAATAATTGATGTACCAGGTGAAACATTTAAATTAGTTATTAATTATCAATGTGAATTACAAGATGATGAAAGATGGACTGTTACATCAGATAAACAATTAAATATTGAAATTAGAACAGATGGATTACCTGCTGGTACTAAAGTATATATTGATAATGTACATACAGATACTACAATATGTTCTTATTATCCACAAGTTGATGGAGTAACACAAGATACAATGGATGATAGAATTCATAATTCACAAATGTTAGGTTTTCCTATAAGTGATAGTAACGCTTATGTTGGTATTAATCAAATAGAAGGTCAAAATGAAACATTTATTAGTGGATTTGTTCATGGGTATAATGGATATAGTACTAATGGTTCTATATCTGAAAGAAGATTTTTAGAATCAGATTATTTAGAAAAAGCGGTATATGCTAATAAGATTTCAAGTGTTATAGATTTAATTGTTGTTAAAGGTGAAGAAATGACTTGTGTAAGTGTTCCTTCAGAAGTACAAGTATCAGTATGGCCATTTATTCAAAGACAAAAATCAGATGGAACTGTGTATTACAGATACTATCATTTAAATAATTCTGGTACAATGACATATGATGAATTAAGTGAAGATGAATACTTAGTTAAAACTCAAGTAGAAGGATTAAAGAAAGAAAAATAATCTTTCTTTTTTTTATGCAAGAAAAAAAGTTTCCGCTATGGAAACTAATGTTTTTTTGATTTTCTTTTTTCTTGATATATTTCATCGAAATATTTAGCAGCAAACATTGATTCAGGAGTTGTTGGATGATGATAAGATTTTTTGCGATTTAGTCTTTTGTATCTCATGAAGCTTACTTCATTTTTTTTGATTGTTTCTCTTATTCGTTCTATGATATTTTCGATTTCTTCAACAGTGAATTCACTTTGTTCAGCTGCTCTTTCTATTATTCTTTGATTAACATTTCTTTTTGCATTAGTAGTATTGGTATCATGGTCGTAGCGAATGTTATAATTAGAATTAATTGTTGCTCCTAAGTGTTTGCTAATTGCTATACATATTTCTACTTGATTTAAATAAGATATTAGAGCTTGTTTTTGAACTGGATTTAAAGAAGAAAATGTTTTACTTTGATTTTCGAGAGTAGTTCTAGATTCAATTTTTTCTTTTAATTCAGTTTCTAATTTTAACATATCATCTAGAAGAGCTTGTTTTTTCTCTCTATTGAAAGGATTGTATTTTAGATTTCTTTTTTGTTTTGTTATTTTTAATGTTAATTCAGCTAGTTGTTCATCTAGATTAGGATTTTCTTGATTGAATTTATCTAAATCTATTTGGAAGTGATTTGTATTGCTTTCTATCATTTCTTTAGTAAGTGGCATTCCATTAAAAATTGTATAGTGTGTTGTGAAATCGTAGCTATAAGTTCCATAATTACCAAATCCATGACCATCTTCGACTTTCTTAGAACAATAGTATACATCTCTTGGTTCTGTTTTATCTGGTTTGATGCCTGCTACTTTTAAGCTTATTATTGCTTCGTGTAATAGTTTATCTTGTTCTTCGTATTCTGAACAAATATTTTGAACTTCGCGAATAATTGTTTGATAATCTTCTTCATCAATTTGTTTTTTACATTCTTCTAGTAGTAGGAATAACTTTGTTGCATCGGCATCAGCTTCTAAAACATTTTCTAAAAAATTTTCAATATCATCAGAATTATCATAATATGAATCTACCCATACTGGTTCGTTTTTTCTTTGTTTATTTTGGCTTTGAGTGCTAGATTGTTTAGCACCAGTTCTTTTTTGTTGTTCTTCGACTGCTTTAGCAAGAAGAACTAAATGAATTATTGACATTTTATTCACCTCATTTAATATGTTTTTATTATAGCATATAGATAAAGTGTTATTTGACAAATTATTTAAAAGATGTATAATTACCTATGTACAAAAAAAGAAAGAGAGAGAGAGAAATTTAATTTTTTATGGAAAAACAAACAAGTGACGAGTACTCGTCGAGAAAAAGTTATTATGATAGTTTAGTATTAGGAGATCCAACTTCTTTGGAAATAACAATTCCTAAAATGAGCAATCCTCAATTAGTTGAATTCTATGAGTATTGCCAAGAGAAAGTTGATGCTGAGGAAGAACAATGTGAGTTATATTGGTATGCTTCATTATTCTTAGAAGAAACTCCAGTAATAAGAATGTATAGAAATGGTCAACTTTACGTTGATGCTACACTTGGTAATATGGATGAACCAATGGTGGTAGAAGAGAAACTTACTGAAGAGGATATAGCTCAGATAAATTCAATAGTTGAGTTGTTAAATCAAAGAAAAAAAGAGAAAAAAAATCCATTAAGAAAAATACTTAGAAATATAAGAAAAAGATAAATTGTAAACATTTTGATAGATTGTCAAAATGTTTTTTTATAAATTTACAAAAACTTGATTGACAAAGTTTTTGAAATAATATATCATTGAATTAGCATGATAGATGTCATGCTAGATTGCTCTTACGATTGTTGTGAGAGTGAATCAACCAAAACCCCCTGAAGGAGCCGAAAGGCTCCATTTTTTGTGGTTTTAGCCCGAAATTAAGGGAAATGGTATAAAAAATATGTCGTCCGGTAAAATGTGGACCATGGTCCGGAGAAGTCCGGACCGAATTTCCGGAGAAGTCCGGACGCTTTGCTGAAATTATGCCTTTTGTCCGGGGAAAAATGGAAATTTTAATAATTTTGATAAAAAGACATTATTTTTAGTAGAGGTATAGTATAATACCATTAAATAGGAGGAAAACTATGACTTTAAAAGAATATGAACAAGTAGAGTCTACAAATATAGATTATAAGGAAAAACTTGAAGTGGGACGTCCAAAAAGTTGGTTGAAAACAGTATCAGCTTTTGCAAATACAAAAGGTGGAATTCTATTGTATGGTGTAGATGATGAGCGAAATCCAATCGGATTAGATGATATTAAGTTTACTTCTGCTAAAATAAGTGAGTTAATTAATTCAAAAATTGTTCCGATTCCTAGATATGAATTAAATCCTTTTGAGGAAAATGGAAAAGATTTTTTAGAAGTTAATATAGGCGATGGTCCAGCTACTCCGTATTATTTTAGTGGAGATGGGAGAAAAACTGCATATATAAGATCAGGTGATCAAAGTATTGAAGCGCCAGAACATGTGTTACAAAATTTAATTTTAAAAGGTCAAAACAAAACATTCGATTGTTTACCAAGTGAGTATCATAAAGACGACGTCAGTTTTACTTTATTTGATGCAACATTAAAGAAAGAAACTGGAGTTGCAGTTAATAAAAATAGAGATTATATATCATTAAATTTAGTTAATACAGACGGTTATGTTACAAATGCTGGTTTGTTATTATCTGATCAAGGGTTGTTAAAACAATCTAGAATATTTTGTACTAGATGGAAGGGAAATGTAAAAGGCTCAATAACTGGTGATGCTATTGATGACAAAGAATATAGTGGTAGCATTATTTCGTTATTAGAAAATGCAGAAACTTTTATAAAAAACAATTCTAAAAACAGTTGGAAAATAGATGGTATGATTAGAACAGAATTAGAGGACTATCCAACTAAAGCAATTCGTGAAGCTTTGGTAAATGCTATTATTCATAGAGATTATCAAATATTAGGTTCTGAAATACATGTTGATATGTATGATGATAAGTTAGAAATAACTTCTCCGGGTGGAATGGTAGATGGTAGTCAAATACAAGATTTAGATTTAACTAAAATACCGTCACTAAGAAGGAATACTATTATTTCGGATGTATTTAATAGACTTCATTTTATGGAGCGAAGAGGAAGTGGATTAACGAGAATTGTTGAATCATATTCTGATTGTGATAGAAAGCCTGAATTTAGTTCAGGAGTATCAAATTTTACCGTGGTTTTTCCTAATAAAAGTTACATATTAGAACATCCTGAAGAAGTATTTATTGAAAAAAACTTAGTAAATGATGAAGAGTATTTTTTCTTGAAAGTATATAAGAGTTTAGCGGGTAAAGTTAGAACAAATTTTATAAATAATTTACAAACGTTATTTAATAGTGTTGGTTATGAAAAAAGTTTTAGTAGAGAAACAGTAGAAAAATGTTTTAATGTAAAAAAGTCGCGCGCATTAGAAATTATATCGACATTAATAGCTCATAACATCATTGATTATGCTCCAGAGTCAAAATATAGATTTAAGCGATAATTTAGAAGATATGTTTTTAGCGCTTAACTACAATTTATGTAATGATAAATAATTTATAATAAGATTTAAATTGTCTTTGTTGAAGGAGCCGAAAGGCTCCATTTTTTGTGGTTTTAGCCCGAAATTAAGGGAAATGGTATAAAAAATTAGCTACAGAAACGGCATTTGAGACGGCATTTTATTTTATTTGTAGTTATTTTAATGATATTATTTGAAAATTTTTATTGTTATGAATATATGTTAATAATTGATAAGAAAATAAGAATATTTTTATAGTTCTTATTTTTTTAATGTTGGAGATTATGATATAATTTTTTTAGTTATATTAGACAATGTAGGTGAAAACATGAGTAATAGTGAAAATAAGAATTTTAAAACTTTTAAATTAAATAATAATTATACTTTTGAAGCATATATTCCAGATAATGTTAATTCTGATACTAAGATAATAGTTTATGAACATGGCGATGGTGGATATACTTCAGATTGGAATAGATTTTTGCCACAGCTTGAAAGTGGAGCTTGTAATGCTATTGTAATTCATGCAGATAGAAAATATACTACTGATTTAGCTGCTTGTGTTGCTAGTCAATATAATATAGAAATGGATAATGTCATACCTGTAGGTTTTAGTGGTGGTGGAGTTTATGCTTGTTATTCAGCAGCAGATATTGCTTCCCAAAGTACTTCAGGAGAACCAAATTTAGCAGTTTTATTAGAAGGTTCTTGCCCTGTTTATTATTTAGAAGGTCAAGGTGCAGTAGATGCTTATAAGAATAATAATACAGTATTTTTATATTTTGAAAATGATTCTGGATATCAACAAACGCAATATGCAAAAGCTATGGCAGAAAAAGGTGTTAATGTTTTAATATTTGAAGATTATGTAGCTAATGGGCATACTGACATAAGTGCTAGTTTTATAACCTCTGGTTTATTAGATTTTACGATAGGTGAAGGTTCATTACCTGAAAGATATGTTATTAAAGCTTATGATGCAGAGAAAGGCTGGTATATTGTTGATCCGTCTACAATAACAAATCTTAATTCAATATATAATTTATTTGGATTAGAAACTGGTACAGTAGTTGAATTAAAAAATTATACTTTAGCAGATTTATCAAAATTAGAAGATTTAACTTTGAGTTCTAGTCAGAAAGATTTAGAAGGATATTTAAATAGTATTAGGGGTGCAATAAGAAGTACTAGTATTTCGACAGCTGGAATGGCAGGAGGATTTTCTAGTACAACAATGATGCCTAGTCAAGTACCAGCAGTTGTTAGTAGATATATAGAATCTACAACTAGTTTCTTATCAAAGTTAGCTAATGAAACTGATCAATTTGCAATGATTGGTGAATCTATTAAAAGTATGGATTTTAATTTAGAAAGAGAAGCTAAAGAAATAAATAACATAGATATTGTTTCAGCTGTTTATGGTAGTTCTAGTCAAACTACGACAGATGCAACTGACACTGAAACTAATACAGATAGTGATGTTGTAGCAACTCTTAATGATGTTATTAAAGAAAATACAACATCTAATACTACTAGTTGGGCTGCGGCTAGTACTATTACTAATTCGACTACTGGTTCAAGTACTACTTCAAGCACTACTTATACTGGTAGTAATTATGTTGGAAGTTATACTTCTGGAAGTAGTGATAGTGCTAATACAGTAAGTGAAATTGTTGAAGAAAAGACTGGAAAGTTATATGAATTTAATGATTATGAAGATGTTGTAACTAATGATGAAAGATTAGTAATAGAATGTTCGGAAGGTTATAAGATTGTTGTTCATAATGAAAATGGTAATATAACTGGTGTTGAGCATTATTATGATTTTGGTACTGAAAGTAATGCTAATAATATGTTAGCTAGTATTAAAGCAGAATATGAAGATAAGTACTTTTTTGAGGAAGTATTGCAAGAAGGACAATATATTAAAGTTATTTTAAATAATGATGTTTATAAAGATTATACAATTTCAGGTTTAGAAGAATTATATTCTAAAGTTAATGGATATACAAAAGTATAGGTGGTGTTTTTAATGGCTAAAGCAGTAAAAAGTGAATTATCAGGTGGAAGTATTGCTGGAATGATTTCTCTATTAGAAGGAGAAGCAACAAATACTGATAATTTGATAAGTTCAATAAATAGTTTTATAAATGGTTCTACTTCTACTTTGGTTGGTGAAAGTTATAATGCGGCACGTCAAAAACTTGGATTATATTTACAAGATGTTCAAACACGTCAGAAAATTTCTGCAGAATTAGCAACTGCAATTTCACAAGGGGCAGCATCTTTAGCGTCTTATATGGAAGAGTTTGCTGTTTTGGATGATTCAGAAATTCAAGATATTGAAAGTGAAATTAATACTCTTAGTACACAAATTTCTAATGCACGAGCTACAATAAGTAGATTGGCAGCAACAAGTGAAGAAGGAACTATAGTTAATACGTCAACTTATACACAACAAATAAATGGTTGGGAAGCAACAAAAACTGAATTAGAAAGAAAACTAGATAAACTTATTAATTTAGGTGGAGCTGATTCAGCTGCATTTGGTGAAGTACAATCTATGGCTGGAGAAGTTGCAAAATATGGAGCATCAGTTGAAGGAATTCAAGTTAGTTCAATTACTTTGAATTCATAGAAAGTTGGTGTTACTAATGAATGTAGAAAATATTACTTTAAAAAAAGAAGAGCAATCATCAGAAGAAAAAAGAAAAATAGAAAAGAACAAAGTTATCAAAAGAATTGATGGCGAAAATGAAAAAAAAGCTTTGTTAGAACAATTACAAATAGAATTTTCATTAATAAATAAAACTGTTACTAGATGTGTAGATTTAATGTCTTCGGCAGTACAAAGTGAAAAAACACCAACATTGTATGAAGATTTACATCATTTAAATAATAAATTATATAAAGATTCACATCAAAACTTTGAAAGTGATTTATCTAATGTTAATGAATCATTAAATAAATGTTATGAAGAACTAAAAAATTTAAAAGATGTTGAAGATAAAGAAAAGAAAAATGATAATTAAAGAGTCGATGACTCTTTTTTTGTGAATAATTTTGATAAATAAGGAGGATGTGTTAAAATAACGAATACAAAAAAGGGGGATTAATCTATGAAAATGAAACATCTTGAATATATAAGAATGATTTTATTACTTAGTAATATAGCTAGTACTGCATTAACTAAAGGTGATAATAAGTTATTTATGGAAATTAATGAAATTTTAAGTAATAGTAATATTTCATTAGAAGATATTAGATATTATTCAGTATTAGGTTATGATATATCATTTTTAGTAGGTTTTAAATTAGAGCAATTAACTAAGGAATATGAGAAAGTATATTATTTATATAATGGAGTTATATGTAATACTGCTGAATTAATAGAGGCTTTTGGTATTCAAGATAATCCAATTAAGGTATTTGCGTTATTTGTTTATTTATATCGTAGTGGTTATTTATCTAATAATAAACATTTTATGTATAGTACTAATATGAAAGATTTTCCTTTATTAAATGGTGTTGATGTAGTAAGAGGTACTGGTGTATGTAGATCTATTTCATCAATGTTTACTGATGTAGCTAGAGAAGTTGGTTTAACAGCAAGTAATGTATGTGTTAGAGTAAGTGATAGTTCTTTAGGTAAGAAAGAAGCTATGGCGACTGTACCTTTGGAGGTTGAAGATAAAGGTAGAAAGTTTGCTAGAATAGTAGGGAAGATGACTTCAGTATTGCCTATTGGGAATCACTTAGTTACTGCAATAAGTAGTGATAAATATTCTGGTGTATATGATCCGACTAATGATGTATTTATGAATATGAGAAGTTTTGGTAAATATGAATTTATTAATAATACAGGGGCTACTATGTCTTATAATTTGGTAAGTAATGTAGTACCTAAAATATTTGGTCAGATGGATACAGATATAGATATAATGGGTTTAAGTAAGAATGCTAAAAAGAATAATGTATCTTACGAAGAATATTGTGAAGTATATAGAGAAACTTTAGAATTGATAAAAGATAAACAATGGTTATTTGATGAATTTTATCAAATTAATTTACCTTATTATGAAAGAATAGATAAGATAATGGAAGAACAACATGGTATGATAAAAAGAATGATTCCTATTATACCTAGTAGAAGAAAAAAATAGGGTTAACTTCATATGTAAATGCACGTATAATATGAGTTGCAGTTTTTATATGTAA
>CAVAGO010000016.1:0-1941 GCA_963588075.1 bacterium
TAAAGTAGTTAATTTACTTATTTTAGTAATTTCCATTATATTAAATAAATCTAAATATTTATTATTAAATTTTCCAATAAAGTTAGGATTATCTAATATAAATTTATAAATACTTTTATTATCAGAACTATTAAATACTAAACTATTATTTAATATTAAGTTATAAATAGAACTATTACTTTCATAAATTTGTTCAAAGTCATCAAATTTTTTACATTTCTTAAGAAGTAATTTTGTATAAGATTCTTTAGTAAGAATACTACACATATCAAAGTCACTTAAATTAATATAAGAAAGTAGGGCATAAGAATAATTTAGTTCTATTGAAAAAGGTGCAATCTTATTTCTTATATCTTCATTATTTAATACTTCACTTAAAATAATATTATCTTTAAAGTTACCAGAATCTTTTAATAAATAATTTATTAATTTTATATCTATATCAGTATATTTCTTCTTACTTTCTAAGTAAGTAATTTTTTCTTTATTATTTAAAGATTCCCAAATACTTATATATATATCATTATTTTTAATTATATCTTCATACTTAGATTGGTTGTTTAGAATTTCTAATCTTGTATCTATATTTGCTTCTACTAAAAAATCTTTTATATATTCATCATAAGCAAAATAGTTTTCATTATTTCTTGTAACTAGTAAAGCTCTAATATCATCCAATAAATGTTCACTTTTCTTTAGAAACTTCTTCATTTCTTTGTAGTTGTGTTGTTGTTCTTTAGTTGTAATCGAAGAAGTATATAATTTACTATGTACTAAATCTTCTAATATAATTTTTAAGTCACTAATATTCATTGTAACCCCTCCATATTATCTAACATTTATTATACCATATAACGAAAAAAGACTTAATAATTTTAAGTCTTTTTTATGAATTTTCTTCTGTTAATAAAACAGCGTGAACTACAAATCTTTTATTGTCATCTAAGCAAGTTGATAGAGTAACAATCTTATCATCAGTAGTTACCTGTGTATCAAATTTATGTTCACTTCTTTCAGTAATCATATCTAGAAATTCTTGATATTCATCTTTATCATAGAAATTAGTAACTAAATAGTCACTTGTAACTTCTATACCATAGTATGAGAAGATTCTCCAAGTACCATTTTTATATAATGTATTAAATGTTATATCGTAATTAGTTTCATCTTTATGCCAAGCATTTTTTCTAATACTAGGAAGTGATCCAAACATTACACCACTAGTAAATCTATTATGAGCATATATTATCGTATTATCATCTAGTACATCTATATTATTACGATAATCCATAAATACCCATCCATTATAATCTTTTTCCTTATAGAAATTTCTTTGTAAGTAGTATCCGTTATCAGTTGTTCTAACAATAGGATAATCTATCTTAGTTCCATTGACAGTTATCCAACCAACCATATCTGAATTAACTTCTAATAATTTATCATATGAATTAATAATAACTCTGTTAGTGTCATCTGTAACTTCTTCATCATTTTCATTTTCTTGATTATTTTTTATTACTTTTATTTCATTCATAATAGAATTAACTTTTGATTCTGATTGATAATTATTATACAAAATATAACCAAATACTGAAGCAACAATTGCAAATATTATTAATGCACAAATTTTTAAAGTAGTGAATATAACTTGTTGTAAGTAATTCTTTTCTAAATAATCTTTTGAATAAACTAATGAAATTTTAATTTTGTATTTTGATTTCAATTCTTTATTCAAAATTTTTAGTTCTGTAACATCTTCACCATCTTCTAAATCATCATGTATTTCCAAAACAATATTTTTTTCTTTACATTCTTTTAAAACTTCTATTACTTTTTTGATATTATCTAAAGAGTAACTTTCAAAGTGAATAACTTTTAAATATTTATTAATTGTACAGAAAGTCTTTAAGTCCTGTAAATCTTCATCAGATAGTAAAGAAG
>CAVAGO010000016.1:1951-35488 GCA_963588075.1 bacterium
GAGGTTAAGTTATTACTTGCCATAAAATTACTTGTAAACAAAACTTCATTTCTTGATTCAACGATAATATTATGTTTATCTAAATTTTCAACTAAAAATTGTGGTATAGAATAACAATTTAGCTTTTTAATATTTTTGTTTTTTATAATTTTCTCACATAAGAGATATGACACATTTGAATCATCAGTAACTGTAAAACATTCTATAGTAGACAATTTCTTTACAATATCTAAAACTAATTCACCAATTTCATTTGTTGTAACTGAAATTTCTTTAATTTCTCTTTCTTTAGCTAAATCACATATGAATAATCCGACTATCTTACTATTTTTCAAAATATATTCATCACTAAAAACTAATTCATTATTAGCTATAACATTAGTGTTAAGTAGGTTAGGTTCTACTGGTTTATTAGTACGATATTTAAAAATAAGGGTATTATCTTTTATTAAAACAGTTATCTTTTTCATGCGCCACCTCTATTATTCTATACTATATAATATATAATATCATAATTTGTAAAAATTTCAAAAAAAATTCACACAATACATAAAAACATGTTATAATGTAATCAGAATAAGGAAGAATATTTATAGGAGAGGTTATTATGAAAAATTTCAAAAAATTATTTATCATGTCAATTCTTGCCATAAGTTCATTTGTTTTATGCGGAATGACAACAGTAAAAGCTGCAGCATTTTCTTTAAGTAATGCAGACATCATTTGTGACCCAGCTAAGTTAGATAAAGGTAGTAGAGCAACATGCTATATTGTAGGTGTTCCTAGTGAATCAGGTGATTCAGTACATGGATATGTTGCAAAAGCATATACCACAAAATATTTAAAATTAATTGGTGCTCAACCTGTTATAACAAATACTGATGCTGCATGGGCAACAGCAACATCTGCTAC
This sequence comes from bacterium, assembly GCA_963588075.1. Taxonomy (GTDB): domain Bacteria; phylum Bacillota_I; class Bacilli_A; order RF39; family UBA660; genus Coprovivens. Next base: position 2,864 of record CAVAGO010000016.1, read on the forward strand.
TAATTCAACAATTACAACTAAGGATAATATGCCAACAGAATTAACATCATTAGCATGTGAATATGATGGTGATGGATTAACTGGTGTTTCAGCTACTTCATTCGGATGTGGTGTATTCTATAGTATTAAATCTGCAAATGCTAATGTATTTACTCAAAGTACAATTAAGAATTCTGGAGTTTCAACTGATATTGTTCCAGCTACATATGGTATTATTGGTGCACTTATTGTTGAACTTGATGAAAACACAGTTGGAAATGAATGTGGTGAAGTATGTGTAAAAACATGGAGAGTTCCTGAAGCTTCTAATTACGCAGACTATACTGGTTGTGGTACTTCTGGAGATAATAGTAACAATTGTGGTTCTGATACAAATCTTGCTTATAAATGTAAAGAAATACATTATAACGAATCTGGAACAGATCCTGAAACAGGAGCATTTGCTTCATATGCTTTATTAGCAGCATGTGCTTTAATCGCAGTTAGTGCTATAACATTAGCTAAGAAAAATAACAAATTTAGTAGAATTTAATAAAAGGTCTGAAAAGACCTTTTTTTCTTGCCTAGAATTGACAAAAACTATTCTTTCAGTATAATAAAACCTACGAAAAAAGGGGATTAATATGGCAAACGAATATGAAAGAATAGAAAACTTTGAAAAAATGATAAAAGACATCGATTATTATATAAGTAATCCAACTTCTTTTTTATATGAACAAATTGAAGATCCAACACTTCAAGAAATTGTTGAATGCTCAAGAGCTATTGCTCTAAACAATTTCTATTACATAAGTGATAAAAGAGAAAGTAACGAAAAATTACTTGCTTCATTAACGGGAGCAACTGCCATAGTTGCATCACCAACTGTATCAGTTTTAACTCTTCCAAAAGAAATAACAGTACCAAGAGAACAAAAAGATTTATCAGAAATATTAGAACTAATTATTTATAGTAGTTTATCTGATGAAACAATGAAAATATTAGAAACTATGTCTCAAGAAGATTTTAAATTATTAAAACTACAAATATATAAATTGATATTAGATACTAAACAAGCAATTAGACAAAGTATATTAACTAATCCAACAGCTGATATTTCATCTCTTCAAGATAGATTAAATACTTATGAACTGGTTTTAGAAATTGCCTCAACTGAATTTAAACCAGTTCAAAATGAAGAACTAGAAGAAGAATTACCACAAGAATATTCTAATATTGTCTTTGCTCCAAATAACAAAAAATCTACTTATCTATACGAAGATATAGCAGAGTATAGTGAAAGAGCTAAAGAAATTAAATTAATATTCGAAAAACTAGTAGATGGTTATTTCTTAAAAACTAAAGATACAAAACCAATCGAAGGATATCAAGAAAAACTATTTGAATATAAACATCCAAATGGTATTCGTATTCTTTACATAGTAACAGGAAGTATTATTACAATTTGTTCTTTATTTATGAAAGATAAACAAAAATCTTCAAGAATAGCTAATGAATATGATGAAGCAATAGCTCGTTTTTACGAATGCAAAAACTATATTGAAGAAAATTTCAGTAATCCAGACTTCCACATTGAACAAGCAGAATTAGTTGGTGAAATATTCACATTATTAGATGGTATAACTCTATCTAAGAAAGTAGGTGAGTAGTATGGCAACATTAAGTGAAATAAGTAAAATTGCTCAAGATACTTTAGTAGAAGCTAAATTAATAAAAGGTGAACAAGGACCCGGTAACATTAAAAAGTATGTTGATAAACTTCTAAGAAAAGCTGCTAAACCAGATAAAACTGACCTTTGTCGTATAAGTAATTTTGAAATATTCTTTATGTTTTTAATCTTAACTAATGATAATACATTGAGCTTTGAAGAAACTCTAGCTTACTGTGAGGAAGTAAAAAAAGCAGTTAACTCTTGGTCTTATGATAAAGATGGACATCGTTTTAGTGAAATGCAAAATGGAACTAACGATGATGGTTCATTAAAAGATTACAAGTATTTATCAACTCTTACAGAGCTAGGACTTACACCTGTATTTGTTAGCTATAACATGAAACTTGTATATATGTGTATGTATGAATTCTTAAAATTGAGAAAAGATATTCTTCAACCACAAGAGTTTACAAAAAAACTACCAGTTCATCAACGTATCCAAATTATGAATAATATCTATAAGCAAAGTAGGTTTTATAACTTTGTTGATGTTGCTGAAAAATGTTTAGATAGAGATACTAAAGATCACGAACATCGTCAATATGTATCAGGAAAAAGAATCGAAGCAACCGAAGAAGTAATCGCTAAAATAGAAGATGGAACACTTTTAGATTTAGAAGAATTACCAAATGAATGGCATCAGTTCTTAGATCCACGCCTTCTAGAATTAATTTACGAAATAGTATTAGACAATCTTCATAAATTAAAAGCCGATGTTGAACAAGAAGAACAAGAATTACTAAATAAAAAGAATAAATCCTCTTTAACTACATATCTATACAATCATAATTTAGATCCATACTCATTAAATGAAAGACTTCAAGAATTAGAAGAAATTCCTAATATAATTGAAAAAATGGATTTCTTAAAATCCATTGGTATTCCTTTAAATGATGTATTAACTAAGTATTCACAATACTTAACTAGTTTAACAGAAGACCAAATAAAATATTTATCTTTCTTAATTGGTAATGGTATCTTATCAAAAGATACTTTAAAAAATAATTTAAATATAATAGAAGCCGATTATCAAAGAATAATTTCTAACTATGAAATATTAAAAGATATAGTTGATTTTCAAAATATCTTCTACGACGATAGAATCCTTCTTCAAGATATAAAAGAAATAAGAACAATTTTATCTGTCTTAAAAGAATACAAACTTACTAAGAATAATTATATATTCTTACTATGTCATTACGAATACTTAAGTATTTACGATTTAATGATTGAAAATGATCTATCAGAATCTTTATTTATCAGTATTTGTGAAACCGAAAATCCTCTAAATACAATTAAAAGAATTTTAATATATAGAAATATTGGTGAACAATATGAAACACCAAGTCATTTCTTAAAGAAAGATGTTACATCTGAAATTAAATTTATTTGTGATGATTCTTCTTTGGATGATTACTTACCTAATATTGTCACTTTATTTGGTATGAACTTCTTAAATGGTACTTCAATATCTACAATTGTAGAAAATCCATTAGTACAAAAAATGGATGAAGAATACCGTGTAGATAATACTTACTTAATTGGTGATATTACAATATCTCGTCCTAAATTCTTACGTAATTTTGAATCTGTTCAAGGCAATCCAAATTGTTTAATACCATCTTTAATATCGAATTCCATTTTAGATGAAACATCATATCATAGTTTAGTTAATGAAATAAATGGAAACAAACTGAAAAAATAGCGAAATGCTATTTTTTTAATTTCTTCTTATAATAATCATATAATTCTTTAAAACGTTTAAAATGAACAATCTCTCTTTGTCTTAAGAATAGAAGTGGACCACGTAAAGATTCATCATCAGTCATATCAATTAAATTTTCATAAGTAGCACGAGCTTTTTCTTCTGCTGCCATATCTTCACTTAAATCAGCCAAAACATCACCTGTTGAATCAAAAGTTAAAGCACTAAATGGATTACCAGATGCATCCACTGGATACACACCTTTTCCATGGTCAGTAAAATAACTTCCTAATCCAGCAGCTTCTAATTCATCTATCGAAGCATCTCTAACTAACTGACCAAACATAGTTCCAATCATTTCACAGTGTCCCAATTCTTCGCAAGCAATATCGTTAAGTAATGCTTGTCCTTTTTCATCAGGCATTGCAAACTTTTGACTAAAATATCTTAACGCTGCTCCTAATTCTCCTGCTGGCCCACCTAATTGAGTAATCAAATACTTCGCCATTCTTAAATCTTTTTTTCTTACATTAACTGGATAATTTAACTTTTTAACATACTTATACATTAGAAGACACCTCCTATAAAAGGCCATGGTCCTTCATCCCACATATAACTATTATATGGAGAATCATCTAATTCCATAGGACCATATTTCTTAACATATATATCTACATACTCATTAGCTTCCTCAGTATATTTTTTAAATAATTCATATATAGCTTTATCATCAGGATGTAAATCCAAATATAAAGATAAATCATTTAATGCAAAATCATATTGATATATTTTCAAAAGTAAATCTCCCTTATCACAATTACTTTCTAATCTAGCAACTTTATAGTTCTTATATGGATCATATTCATTCTTAAACATATTTCCATACATAAAACCATCTTCATAATTAAAAACATCAACATTCTCAGTGTTTTTAAAATTAAAAATTATATCATCAAAAAACATAATTAATACCTCCAATATATAATATGTAAACTTACTTAGCACGATATGGGCAAATCACCTAAATAGCTTTTGCATAAACTGGTAATTTATGTTAAAATATTGATATAGAAAGGGTATGATGCTATGACTAATGTAAAAAAGAATGAACGTTATATACCAATAAAAAATTATGTTCTAGCTGTTGTTATAGTTGTCGTAATGATTCTTTTGACTTTATATGGATTTGCTTGGTACAAAGTTTTAAAAGAAAACAAAGTATCAACATCATATTTGGTAAAAGAAAAAATTATTTCTAATGAAATAAAAGGATTAGATGAAGTAAATGATGTATTATCGGAAGCTCCTGCTAAATATTACTTATATGTAAGTTACACAGGTTCTGAAGAAGTTTATAATATGGAAAAAGATTTAAAGAAAGTAATTAATGATTATTCATTAAATGATTCAATGTATTTCTTAAATATCACTGATATCAAAGATGAAGAAGATTATATTGATCAAATAAATGAATCTTTAAATCTAGAAGACCAAAAGATAAAGAAAGTTCCAACTATTATTTATTTCAATGATGGAAAAGTAGTTGACATTGTTGAAAGACTTGATGATAATATAATGAATGTTGGAGATTTTGAAAAGTTACTAGAAACAAATAGAGTAGCTAAAGAATAAAGACCAATAAGGTCTTTTTATTTAGGAGGATTATAAATGATAAATGTTGTTTTATTTGAACCAGAAATACCAGGAAATACTGGAAATATAATGCGTACTTGTGTTGCAACAAATACTAAGTTGCATTTAATCGAACCACTAGGTTTTTCTCTAGAAGAAAAATATATTAGAAGAAGTGGTGTAAATTATATTGATAATTGTGAATATACCGTTTACAAAAACTGGGATGATTTCTATGAAAAGAATAAAGATAATGGAAAGTTTTATTTCTTAACAAGATATGGCCATAAACCACATACTTCTTTTGATTATAGCGATAGTACTGAAAATATTTACTTTGTTTTCGGTAAAGAATCAACTGGTATTCCAAGAGATATCTTAAAACCACATATCGATAATTGTATGCGAATGCCTATGACTGATAAAGTTCGTTCATTAAACTTATCTAACACAGTAGCTATAATGGTTTATGAAGCATTACGTCAACAAAACTATAATGAACTATTATGGAATGAACCACATAAGAGTGAAACCTTTATTGAAGATTTTGAAGATTAGTATTCACTAATCTTTTATTTATGTTAAAATTAATCTAGGTGATAATTATGAATTGTAAATACTGTGGTCACGGACTCCCTACTAAAGGAGGAGCTTGCCCTGGATGTGGTCGAATGATTCCGATATCTCAACAAAAGGAAATGCGTGAAATGCTTGATCCTCGTTGGAATCAATATCGTAATAAAGATACTGCTTTTTACAAAAGTGCTTCTAATAATGATAATTATAATAGTGACAAAAAACTTGGAAATATAATCGTTTTAATAATTGGAGTATTATTGGTAATAATATTAATAGCTATAATAAAAGGAGCGAGTAGTTAATGACTTTACTATTATTATGTATAAAAATATTTTGTGCTAGAATCATCGATGTAACATTAGGGACATTACGTATGGTTCACACTGTAAAAGGAAAAACTTTAATAGCTGGAATTATTGCTTTCTTCGAAGTATTCATCTGGTTTATTATTGCTAGAGAAGCTTTAAATACAGGCGTCAATAGTATTTGGATAGCTGTTGCTTATGCTGGAGGATATGCAACAGGAACAATCTTAGGAACATTCATTTCTAATAAATTTATAAATAGTTTAATTAGTGTTGAAGTAATAACTACAAAAGCAACACCAGAAAATATCGAAAAGATAAGACTAGAAGGATTCGGAGTATCAGTTGTAGATACAATTGATAATCTATCTAAAGAGGATAGTAAATTATTATTTATTACCTTAAACAGTCGCCACCTAGATGATTTAAAAAGAATCTTAAGACATATTGATAAAAATGCTTTCATAGTTATAAACGAATCTAAAATAGTTCAAAACGGTTTTATAAAATAAAAAAAGACTTTCAAAAAGTCTTTTTATTGTGTTTTCAAATAAGTTTCATATTCATTCATAATATCATTCATATGACTAATTAATTTAAGTACTTGTGTATAAGCTCCAATATTTCCACCTTTATTAGCAATAGCAATTGCTATATAAGGTTGATTTCCAAATACAATTCCAGTTTCTACAACATCTTTACTAGCAAATCCTGTTTTACTAGCACTAGGTAATGATGGCATTACCTCTTTAAAATAATTATATTTACCATTAGATAAAATATTTAAGAAAGTAATACCTTCATCGCTTTTTATTGAAAAATTATATATCTCTTGCCATACAAGTGCTGCACTACGAGCTGAAGTATAACCCCAAGGATTACCAGCAGTTAAATAAAGTTGCTTAGTACCTAGATTCTTTAACATCTCATTGTAACCTTTAACTCCAAATGTTCTATGTAACATTGCATGTGCAATATTATCTGATTCAAACAATGAATAATAAACTAAATCTCTTACTGTATAAACAGTACCAAAGTCTGATTTTTTTATAACACCAGTACCTTTATTATAATACTTTTCTTCATATATTATTTGCTGATTAGGATCTATATTACCAGCATCAATCTCTTTATAAATGTATAAGGCATATGGTGCTTTTATTGAACTTGCAGTTTCAAACTTTTTATCTACATTGTATCCAATACTCATTCCGTCATTTAAACTAACTATATAAAAAGAACTACTTGCACCATAACTACTAATTGTTTCATTTATTGAATTTAATAATTCATCACTTATTTTAAAATTACTATCTACAACAGATATAGTATTAGAAGTATAAGATTTAGAAGCAATATCTATATTATTTAACTTCATCTCTCCAAAATCAGAGACATCAAAAGAATCCATATAGTTTAACGAATCAAAATCAGTAACAAAAGAATGTGTACTATCAGTATTTTCACATTCCAATGCAACAGCATTACTTTCTCTTGATAATAACGAAAAACTAAGTATGGAACAAACAATCAATAATAAAACTATTGTAATATATTGTTTATTCATTTATATCTTCCTTATCTTCTACATTTAATATTACTACAAAATTAAATTATTCTCAATCTAAAGCTTACAACTTTTATAAAAGTAATCATAATTACTCTAAAATATTTTTAATAATGAATAAAAAAATATAATTTTTTCGCATATTTATGCGTAATAAGTTGCATATTTCGCAATTTATGATATAATCTAGGTATCAGATTTAAGTGGGCGTAATATCCCACTTTTATTATTATATTAAAGAGGTGAATCATGAACAAAATATTAGAAGCAATAAGAGAAGCAATTACTGGTCCAATGACTGAAATGAATATCATAGTTGATTCAGTAAAGTATGAAACAGAAGGTAATTATAATTTCTTAAGAATTGAGTTAGACAAAGTAAATGGTATCGATTTGGATACTATAGTAGCAGCTACTGAAGTAATTAACCCAATTATTGATAAGTTAGACTTAATTGATGATTCATACATCTTAGACATTGTAAGTAAGGAAAAAGGAGAGGAATAAAATGGCAAGAAAGAAAAATACTGTTGAAGAAACTGGCCAAATGGATCCAGTAGCATTCATCAAAGCTGTTAAAGGTATCGTAGCCGAAAAAGAAATATCTGAAGACGTTGTATTTGAAGCTATGGAACTTGCATTAGCAACAGCTTACAAGAAAAACTTTGGTTCTAAAACTAATGTTAGAGTAGACATTAATAGAACTACTGGTGAAATTAAAGTTATGTCATATTATATCGTTGTTGATGAAATCGACGAAGGCGATACAATAATTGACGAAGAAGGTAACGAAATCGATGTACCACCAGAAATTAATATCGATGCTCAAATCTTAATTGAAGAAGCTCGTGAATTAGACCCAACTATCGAAGTAGGAGAAAGAATCGAAAAAGAAGTTACTCCAAAAGACTTTGGTCGTGTTGCAGCTGGTACAGCTAAACAAGTTATCATGCAAAAAATTAGAGAAGCTGAAAAGAACTCTATTATCGATGAATTTGCTGATAAACAAGATGAAATGTTAGTAGGAACACTAGCAATGGAAGACGCTCGTAACTATTACGTTGAATTAGGACGTACTAGAGGTATCTTACCTAAATCAGAAATGATTCCTGGTGAAGAAGTTAAAATGGGATCAAGTATTAGAGTATACGTTACAAAAGTTGAAGCTAATACAAAAGGACCTCTTATCCTTCTATCAAGAAAACATTATGGTTTCGTAAAAAGATTATTTGAATCAGAAATTCCTGAATTAGCTGATGGAACAATCATTCTACATGCTGTAGCTCGTGAAGCTGGTATCAGAAGTAAAATCGCTGTTGAATCAACTGACGAAAGAATCGATGCAATCGGAGCATGTATTGGTGAAAGAGGTTCACGTATTGGTTCAATCTTAAAAGAACTAAATGGTGAAAAAGTAGATATAGTACTATATAGTGCTAATCCAGAAGAATACATCAAAAATGCTTTAAGTCCAGCAAAAGATGCTATCGTAACAATTACAGACCCAATGAAAAAAGAAGCTCTTGCTATTGTTAATGATGAAAACTTATCATTAGCTATTGGTAAAAAAGGAACTAATATAAAACTAGCTTCTAAATTAACAAGATACAAAATTGAAGTTAAAACATTAAATCAAGTTAATGAAGAAGGAAATAACTAGAAAGAAGGTATTTAAATGAAAAAAATGCCTGAAAGAACATGTGTTATTACAAAAGAAAAAACACTAAAAAAAGATTTACTTCGTGTAGTTCGCGATAAAGATGGTAATGTATCAGTAGATATAACTGGTAAAGCCAATGGTCGCGGAGCATACTTAAAAAAAGATGCAGAAGTAATAAAAAAAGCTCAAACTACTAAAACTTTAGAACGTATATTAGAAGTTACAATACCTGACTCTATATATGAAGAAATGCTAAATTTAGTAGATTAATAAAATAAACAAAGAAAGAGAGAGGTGAGTTAATATGATGACAGTTAAAGAATATGCAAATGATACAGGTCATTCTATTGCAGAAATCCTAAAAAAATGTAACGAATTAGGAATTAAAGTAAAAAGTGGAGATGATGACTTATCAGAAGATGATATCATTATTCTAGATAATACTATTAACTTAATCAGTACAGATGTTGAAACTGATTATGAAGATGAAGATGCATTAGATGAATCAGTAGAGGACTTAGTTGAATCTAATAACTTAGATAAAACATTTACTCCTGACAATAAAAAACAAAAACTAAAAAAGAAAAGTCAATTACAAAATTCTAAAGATGAATACATGTCAAAAAGAAAAGATATGTATAAACACAAAGAAAAATTAATGACAAATGTTGCTGAAGACAACGTAGTTCTATATAAAGAAGGTATGTCTGTTCAAGCATTAGCTGACGCTTTAGGTGTAAGTGGAACAGAAATTATCAAAAAAATTATGGGATTAGGTCTAATGCTAAGTTTAAGTAATGCTGTTGATTATGAAACAGCTAGTGTTATCGTATTAGATTATAATAAAACTCTTAAAAAAGAAGAAACACAAGACGTTTCTAACTTTGAAGAGTTCGAAGCAAATGATAGAGAAGAAGACCTAGTAGAACGTCCTCCAGTAATTACAATTATGGGACACGTTGACCATGGTAAAACAACTTTACTAGATACAATTAGAAAAAGTAAAATTGTTGATTCTGAATACGGAGGAATCACTCAAGCTATCGGTGCTTACCAAGTAGAGCATCAAGGACATAAATTATCATTTATTGATACTCCAGGCCATGCTGCCTTCACAGAAATGCGTGCACGTGGAGCAAGTATCACAGATATCGTTATTATAATAGTAGCAGCTGATGATGGTGTAATGCCTCAAACAGAAGAAGCAATCGACCATGCTTTAGCAGCAAACGTACCTATCGTAGTAGCAGTTAATAAAGTAGATAAACCAGATGCTCGTCCAGATAGAATCAGAACAGAAATGGCTGAAAGAAACATAACTCCAGAAGAATGGGGTGGAACAATTCCTTTCGTAGATATTTCTGCCAAATCTGGTCAAGGAATCGACCTATTACTTGAAACGTTACTAGCTATATCAGAAATGCAAGAACTAAAAGCAAATCCAGCTCGTTATGCATTAGGTACAGTAATCGAATCTAAAATGGATAAAAACATTGGTGGAGTAGCATCACTACTTATCCAAAATGGTACATTACGTATTGGTGACCCAATCGTAGTAGGTACTTCATATGGTAAAGTAAGAACTATGAAAGACGATTTAGGTAACTCAATCGTTGAAGCAGGACCATCTACACCAGTAGAAATAACAGGTCTATCACAAACTCCATCTGCTGGAGATAAATTCATGGCATTCGAAACAGAAAGCCAAGCTAAAGAAGTAGCTGACAAACGTTCAATTCAAGCACGTGAACAAAAATTCCAAAAAACATCTTTAACATTAGACAACCTATTTGCATCAATTGATTCAGATACAAAAGAAATCAATGTAGTTCTAAAAGCTGATGTAAAAGGTTCAGAAGAAGCAGTTAAAAATGCTCTAGAAAAAATCGATGTTGATGGTGTTAAAGTAAAAGTAATTAGAAGTGGTATTGGAACAATCACTGAAAGTGATGTAGTACTTGCTCAAGCTTCAAATGCTTTAATCTTAGGATTCTGTGTATCTCCATCTAATAGTACTAAAGAAATCGCTAAAGAATATGGTGTAGACATCAGACTTTATACTATTATCTATAAATTAGTAGAAGAAATGGAAGCTGCTATGAAAGGTATGCTAGATCCAGAATTCGAAGAAAAAACAATTGGTCAAGTAGAAATAAGAAAACTATTCAAATTCTCTAAAGTAGGTAACATAGCAGGTTCATACGTAACAGATGGTATCGTTAAAAAAGATGCTAAAGCAAGATTAATCCGTGATGGAATAGTTATCGTAGATACTAAGATTGCTACACTACAAAGAGAAAAAGACCAAGTTAGAGAAGTTAAAAAAGGTTATGAATGTGGTCTTACATTAGACAATTATTCTGATATTAAAGTAGGAGATACTTTAGAAGTTTATGAAGAAGTTGAGGTAAAAAGATGAATCAAATTAAATTAAAAAGAATTGGTTCTCAAATAGCTCAAGAACTAAGTACAATTTGTGCTCAAGAAGCTCATGATTCACTATTAAAAGCTATCACCATTACAGGTGTTGTAGTAACAAATGACTTAGGTTTAGCTAAAGTATACTTCACAACATTAAATGATGAAGATCCTAAAATATTAGAAAAACAACTTAACGATGATACAGCTGGCTATTTAAGAACTAAAATAGCAGATCGTATCGAAATCAGACATACTCCAAAAATAAGATTTCAATACGATAATTCAATCGCTTATGGCGACAACATCGAAAGAATATTAAATAAAATAAACGAAAAAGATGCTGAATAATTCAGCATTTTTTCATTGAACAGATTTACATAATTTGCTATATTAAATATGTATTAAATAGTTTGCCTGAAATTTATATGACAATTTAAACGATAGGGTGTATTTCTAGAGGCAAAATAGAAATATGCATGACTGCGGAGATACTTATTTTTCATAAGGAGAATGAGTATCTCCTTTTTTTATTCTTTGAAAGGAGTGATGTCTCTGAATATAAAACAGATGTAACAAATATATAAAATATACAAAAAGAAAGGAAATAAAAAAATGAACGAAATTGAAACTTATAATGAAAAAATATTTGAAAAAATAAAACATATTGATGAATTTGGTAATGAATATTGGGAAGCTAGAGAACTACAACCTGTATTAGAGTATGCTCAATGGCGAAGGTTCAATGATGTTATAAAAAGAGCAATTATTTCTTGTAATAATAGTAACATTAATATTGATGAACAGTTTGCCAAGGTTGGCAAACCGATAACAGGTGGGAATGGTAACATACAAATTGTAGAAGATTACAAATTATCTAGATATGCATGCTACCTTATTGTTCAAAATGCAAATCCAAAGAAAAAAGCTGTAGCTTTAGGTCAAACTTATTTCGCCATCCAAACTAGAAAAATGGAATTAACAGAAAAAGAATATTCGAATCTAACTGAAGATGAAAAGAGATTATATCAAAGAAATCTAACTAAAAAAGGAAACTACTCATTAAATCAAACTGCCAAAAATGCTGGTGTTAAAAACTTCGATAAATTCCATAACGCAGGATACAAAGGTCTTTATAATGGAGAAACAGCAGATGACATAGCTAAAAGAAAAGGCTTAAGATACAGAGAAGACATTCTAGATAATATGGGTAGTGATGAATTAATCGCCAATTTGTTCAGAATATCTCAGACAGAACAAAAACTAAAAAGAGATAATATTCAAGGAGAAAGCGAAGCTTGTATTACTCATAATGAGGTTGGCAAAATAGTTAGGAAAGCAATAGAAGAAGCAGGTGGTACCATGCCCGAAGATTTACCAACACCAGAGAAAAGTTTAAAACAACTCGAAGCTGAAAACAAAATTAACTATCTAAATAACGTTAACTAGAATTCACTCTCATTGTCAAAATTCCTAAAATGTTTTACTATAATTATTAGGAGTTGATAAAATGGAAAAACTAACTAAATTATTAAATTACTTACAAAATATTGCAGATACTTCATATATTGCAACTTTAATGCATTGGGAAATGGATATAACTGCTCCCAAGAAATCTCTTGATTATTTAATCGATGTTAAAACTAAAGTTGAATTAAAAGCTTTCGAGTTATCTACTAATCAAGAATACAAACAATTATTAGATGATGTCCTAAATAGTCCAGAATTCTCATCTTTAACTATCGAAGAACAACGCTTTTTACAAGAACTATCTGATGACTATGAAAAAGACGAAAGAGTACCTGCTGACTTTTTTGAAGAATATTCATCTTTATGTAGCAAATCAAATGCTGTATGGGTAGAAGCTAAACAAAAGAAAGATTACCAGATATTCAAACCATACTTAGAAAAAATAATTGATATGACAAAAAAATACTATTCATATCGTTATCCAAATACAGAAAACTTATATGATTGCATGTTAAATGAATACGAAACAGGAATGACCAGCGATAAAATCGATAAGCTATTTACAGAACTAAAACAAGAAATAATTCCTATTGTAAAAAATCTTAAAGTTACCAAGATAGGTTCTCCTCAAATTTCATACACTAAGGAAGAACTTCTAGACATAGCATCTTACTTATTAGATTACATTGGCTTTGATAACGAAAGAGGAGCCTTGGGTATATATCCTCATGGTTATACTTGTAAATTAAATGATAATGATGTTCGTATAACATTCTCTAATAATAAAAGCATATTCGATCATGTCTGTACTGTAATTCACGAAGGAGGACATGGAATATTTGAACAAAGTATCGGCAAAAACTTATCAAAATATCCTATCTATGATATTGGTAAATATGCCTTACACGAAAGCCAATCTCGTTTCTTTGAAAATATCTTAGGACGAAACATAAACTTTTGGATACCAATTTATAACGAGTTAAAACCTAAATTAAAACTAGACATCCCAGTTGAAGACTTCGTAAGTTACTTAAACAAACCAGAGCCATCATTTATCAGAACAGAAGCAGATGAATTAACTTACTGTCTTCACATAATCCTTAGATACGAAATTGAAAAAGATTTATTCAACGGAAAAATTACAACAGATGACATTCCAACAATTTGGAATCAAAAAATGCAAGAATATCTAGGTATTGAAGTTACAAATGATGCCGATGGTATACTTCAAGATGTTCATTGGTCTCAAGGTTCATTCGGGTACTTCCCATCTTATCTAATTGGTTCTATCTTAGATGGTATGTTAATTGAAGCAGTCGAAGAAAATGTTGGTAGCATCGATGAACTATTAAAAACAGGAAACATCCAAAAGATAACTAATTATCTTCAAGAAAACATTCATAAATCAGGTGGTGCATATACTATAGAAGAAATAACTAACAAACTATGTCATAAAGAGTTATCAGTACAACCACTTGTCACTTATTTTAAAAATAAATATCAAAAATAAAAAAGTTTACTAAAATTTAACAAATAAATAGTATAATGATTAATGGTTAGGAGGTATCATATGAAAAAGATATATAAACGTAAATTAGATGATCAAGCCAAAATATTCTCATTATCTTGCAATCGTAAAGATACCTCTATCTTTCGACTTTCTACTAATCTAAAACAAAAAGTAGATAAAGACTTATTACAACAAGCTACCGAAAAAGCTTTAGACAAATATAGCGCTTTTAAAGTAAAAGTCAAAAAAGGATTCTTTTGGTATTATCTAGAACAAAACGATAAAAAGCCAATCGTCCAAGAAAAAACTGATTACAATTTTAAATTTATTCACTATGCCGATAACAACGATTTCTTATTTAAAGTAAGCTACGAAGGAAAGAGAATTACCATCGATTATTTTCATATTCTAACAGATGGTAATACCGGAAGAGAATTCTTCAACGAAATCATCTACAACTACTTAGAACTAAAACATCCAAATAGTATAGGAAAAAATACAGTAACAGAAGAAACTGTCTCTTTAAAACCAGAAAATTCATATAAAAAGAATTATCTAAAAAAAATAGGGAAATCCTATAATCCTCCTCAAGCTTACCAAGTAAAAGGTAAAGAACTAGAAAATGGTAAAGTAGGAATAAACCAATTCAATATAAAATTAACTGAATTAAAAAAATGTGCTAAAGAACAAAATTGTAGTATTTCTGAATTCTTAGTATCAATGATTGCTTACTCACTTTATGAAACTAACTATAAAAAGAACAAAGGCAAAAAACCAATTAATATATGTGTTCCTGTAAATCTAAAAAAATACTTTAAATCAGAAACAATTTCTAACTTTGTTTCTCATATGATGATAAGTCTTAAAGTAAAAACAAGTAAGAAACATTCATTCAATGATATTCTAAGTATGGTAAAAAAAGAATTCAGTAAAAAACTAAATATCGAAAAAATATCTAATACAATGACATCTAATGGTAAATCAATTAATAACTTCTTTGTTAATATTCTTCCATTAGCTCTCAAAAAATTCTTTGTTGTCTTAGGATCAATTAATGTTAAAAAGAAGTTTACTATTACTTTATCTAATTTAGGTACTACAAATATCGATGAAAAATATAGTAAATACATCAAAAAATGTTCATTTATCTTACCGCCAGACTGGGCCGAAAAGATTAGATGTGGTGTTTGTTCATACAAAGATAACTTAGTAGTTTCATTTAGTTCTAATATCAAAGAAAATTCTTTTGAAAACAAATTCAAAGAATTATTAAATGAATATAAAATAAAATTTAAATTAGAAGGAAATGGTATAAAACCTTTAACTAACTAAGAAGGAAAATTCCTTCTTTTAATTTGACACAATCTCCCATTTATAATAAGATATAACTCTTAAAAAGGGGGATTTATTATGATAGTACAAAAAGGATTAAGTGAAGAACACATTTCTAAACTTTATAATTCATTTTGCCAAAATTACAAATCTATTTATACTCCAGAAGAATGGGAATATATTGAAAATAATTTCTGGACTTATGTTTTTGCACCAGGAGCACCAGACTTACTTATGCAAATATATACTGAACTAGGAATAGAAAATGTCGGTGGTAGCTACTACAAGAGACATCTTGAAAACCTAAAAACTAAATTTGATATTGGATGTAATGTCTTAGATATAGCATCAGGAATAATTCCTTCATTTGCCAACCTCCTAGCTCACGAACAACTACAACTTGGCAAAGGAACAGTAACTTTATACGAACCATTACTAGGTATCACCAGACCAAAACATCGTAATATGACTCTTCACAAAGAAAAATTCACTGCCGAAACCCACATAAAAGAATTTGATTTAATAACAGGAATCATGCCTTGTGGGGCAACAGAAATAATTCTTGAAAATGCATGTCGTAATCAAAAAGACTTCTATATTGCAATGTGCGGTTGTACTCATTTTGAATATATTCCATGGGGAATGTATGTAACACCTGAAATGTATCAAGATTATGTCATAGACAAAACAAATCGTTTACTAGATGAATATGATAATGGTACACTAGTAGTAGAAAAATTAGAAGGAGAAACTGAATTAGATTATCCAATCCTTTATAATAGAAAGAAATGATAATATGAATGGTATCTTAGTAGTCAACAAACCTCAAGACTTCACATCTCGCGATGTAGTAAACAAAATAGGTGGAATCTTAAAAACTAAAAAAATAGGTCATACTGGTACTTTAGATCCTATTGCTACCGGAGTCCTAGTAATCTGTATTGGAAATACAACCAAATTATGTGAAGTCCTAACTAGTGAATATAAAGAATATATAGCTACTATAAAACTAGGTATAAAAACAGATACCTTAGATACAACAGGAGAAATAATTGAAAAGAAAGACTTCAATATAACAGAATCAATGCTTATTGAAGTATTAAATTCATTCCTAGGTAAATCTACTCAAACAACTCCAATATATTCAGCAGTCAAAGTAAATGGTAAAAAACTATATGAATATGCTAGAGAAGGTAAAGAAGTAGAACTACCTACTAGAGAAATAAACATTACTAACATCGAATTAATATCTTATAATAACGATGAAATAGTATTCAAAACTACTGTTTCCAAAGGAACATACATCAGAGCTTTAATAGATGATATATGTAAAAAACTAAACACTGTCGGAACAATGTCTTCTTTAATAAGAACAAAACAAGGTAACTTCAATATCGAAGACTCTTATACTATCGAAGATATTCAAAATGGTAACTATAAACTAACTACTATCGAAGAAGCTCTATCTAACTTAGAATCTCTAACTATCAATGAATCTACTTATAACAAAGTAAAAAATGGTTCAATAATAGATAAAGAATTCCAAGAAGACATTGCTTGTTTAGTATATGAAAACAAAATAGTAGCTATCTATCAAATATATCATAGTGATAATACTAAAGCTAAACCATTTAAAATGTTCATAAATTAACAAAAATACTTGCCTTATTAAGTATTTTCTGTTATATTAATCAAGAAAGTTTATTCTTGGATTAGAACTCTCCGAATCTATTCTAAGATTGAACGGCTAAATAAAAAAGGAGGAATTACACATGGCTATTTCAAAAGAAAGAAAAGCTGAATTAGTTAAACAATTCGGTAAAAATGAAAAAGACACTGGAGCTACAGAAGTTCAAATTGCTATTCTTACAGAAGAAATCAACAATTTAACTGAACACTTAAAAAACCATATTCATGATTTCCACTCAAAAAGAGGACTTCAAATGATGGTTGGTAAAAGACGTAGTTTACTAGATTATTTAAAGAAAAATGATGTAGTAAGTTACAGAAATACTATTGAAGCTCTAGGATTGAGAAAATAGTAAAGAAAAAGTAGGCACTTATTTTTAAGTGTCTTTTTTTAGGAAAAGAGGTACAAAAAATGGCTAAAAAAGTATTTGAATTAGACTTTTTAGGAAAAACAATTACAGTTGAAACAGGCGAACTAGCAAAACAAGCTAACGGTTCTGTTTTAGTAAGATATGGAGATACTGTTATTTTAACAGCAGCAGTTATGGGACATACACCAATTACTCAAGATTTCTTCCCATTAACAGTTCTATATCAAGAAAAATTATATTCAGTAGGTAAAATACCTGGTGGATTCATTAAAAGAGAAGGACGTCCAACAGATCAAGCTACATTAACAGCAAGATTAATCGACCGTCCAATTCGTCCAATGTTTGATGAAAACTTCCGTAATGAAGTTCAAGTAATCAACACAGTTTTATCAGTAGACCAAGATAATTCTCCAGAAATGGCAGCATTATTAGGTTCATCATTAGCACTTACAATAAGTGATATTCCATTTGATGGTCCAGTAGCTGGTGTTATCGTAGGTAAAATTGGTAAAGATTATATTATTAATCCATCAGTTGAACAACAAGAACAATCAGAAATCCATTTAACAGTAGCAGGTACTAAAGATGCTATCTGTATGGTAGAAGCAGGTGCTAAACAAGTATCTGAAAAAGATATGTTAGGTGCTTTAATGTTCGGACATGAACATATCAAAACGCTATGTGAATTCCAAGAAAAAATTCGTGAAGAAATTGGTAAAGAAAAAGTTGAAGTTGAACTAGCAAAAATCGACGAAGAATTAGAAAAAGATGTTAGAGAATATGCAACAGAAAAAATGTATGAAGCATTATCTTCTGACAAGAAAAAACTTGAAAAATATGCCGACATCGACGCAGTTAAAGAAGCAACACTTGAAAACTTTGCTGAAGTTTATAGTGAATATGAAAACTGTGAAGAACTATTAGGTCAAGTTAAGAAAGTAGTTAACGAAATCGAAGGAACTGTTCTAAGAAGAATGGTTACTAAAGATAAAAAGAGAACTGATGGACGTGGAATGAAAGAAATTCGTCCATTATCAGCAATGATTGACTTATTACCAAGAACTCATGGTTCAGCAGTATTTACTCGTGGTGAAACTCAATCTCTTGCTACAACTACATTAGGTTCTCTAGAAGAAAACCAAGTATTAGATGGTTTAACATTAGAAGCTACTAAGAGATTCATGTTACATTATAACTTCCCTCAATTCTCAGTTGGTGAAGTAGGACGTTATGGTTCTCCAGGTAGAAGAGAAATCGGTCACGGAGCATTAGGTGAAAGAGCACTTCTTCAAGTAATGCCAGACGAAAAAGAATTCCCTTACACAGTACGTGTTGTATCTGAAATCTTAGAATCAAATGGTTCTTCATCTCAAGCAACAATCTGTGCAGGATGCTTAAGCTTAATGGCAGCTGGTGTACCAATCAAAGCTCCAGTAGCTGGTATCGCAATGGGACTTATCACTTCTGAAGATGGTAAGAAATATACTATATTAACAGATATCCAAGGATTAGAAGATCACATGGGAGACATGGACTTCAAAGTAGCTGGTACAAGAAAAGGTATTACAGCATTACAAATGGATATTAAGATAAAAGGTGTAACAGAAAAAATCTTAAAAGAAGCTTTAGCTCAAGCTAAAGAAGCTCGTATGGAAATCTTAGACTTAATGGAATCAGTTATTCCAGAACCTCGTAAAGAACTTTCTAAATATGCACCAAAAATTGAAATACTTCATATCAACCCTGATAAGATTAAAGATGTTATCGGTAAAGGTGGCGAAATGATTACTAAGATTATCTTAGAAGCATCAAATGTAACTGCAGTTAACGATATTAACGCTGTTAAAGTTGATCTTCAAGATGATGGAACAGTATTAATTTATCACCAAGATAAAGACATCATTAATAAGACTAAAGAAATGATTGAAGCAGTAGCTCGTGAAGTAGAAGAGGGCAAAGTATATACTGGAAAAATTGTTAAAGTAGAAGACTTTGGTTGCTTCGTAGAATTATGGCCAGGATGCGAAGGACTATGTCATGTATCTCAACTAGCTTGGGAAAGAGTAGAAAAACCTCAAGACATGTTCAAAGTAGGTGACGAAATCATCGTTAAAGCTGAAGGCTATGATAATAGAAATAGATTAAATCTTTCTCGTAAAGCAGCTCTTCCTAAACCAGAACGTAAAGATAAAGAAGAAAAAAAAGACGATAAGAAAGATAAAAAAGAATCTAAAAAAGAAGAAAAAGTAGAAAAGAAAACTACTAAGAAAAAAGAAAAAGCTGAATAACAAGCAATAAAAAAATTCTCAAGTAATTGAGAATTTTTTATTTGTCTTAATAATTATAATCAAGTTCCCCAGTAGGTTCATCATAATAATCACTAATACCAGGAGTAACATCACCAGATACAGTCTTTAATAATTCACCAATAGGAGTTTCATATAAGTCTAACAAGAATCCTTCATGATATTCATTAATTTGATCATCACTTAATGTAACAGCACTTCCAGTATCAATATTAGCAATTGTACAAGTCCAATCTTCAGTAAAGTCTACTACAACCGCAATAAATTGATCACCCATTTGTAATGAGAACTCTAATGAGTATTTCAAACGTTTATCATTGTTGTCTTTTACTAATTTAAAGTTTCCAGTAATTGTTGATTCTTCGTCAATCTTTATTGTATAATCAAAATTCTTTGTTGTATCAGTCCAATCTTTAACATCCATAGTTAATATTTCGTTATCGTTAAGACTAACTGTTACTTTAGTTTTACCATTTGATGTTTTTCCAATTACATCGAAAGTATTTGTAACTTCTTTATTTGTTTCTGTATCTTTAGTAACTGAGTATACTTTAAATTCAAAATAATCATCAGTAGAGTAGTAATGAATTGAATCATCATCATTATTAGTTTTTAATCCATAACCTACAACAGAAGGACTAATTCCCATTGTTGTATAAATACTCATTGTATATACTATTTCTTCAGAATCATCTTCTGCTTCTTCTGTATCTTCAGTTTCTAAAGCAGCTTTTAATGTTTCTTTTAATGTACTTGATTCTGTTTCTAATACTTGCGCTAATATTTCAACAGCTTTATCATCATCAGCAATTCCTGAAACAATATGTTTAAGCATTGCTGTAGCAGTTGCTTCATCAATTTGATATTTATTATTTATTACTTTTAATGTTTCACCATTAACGTTAATACTTGCTTCTTCTTTAGAAAGCTTAGATTCATCAATACTTTCAATTAATAAATCAGCAACTTTATTTATTAAATAGTTAACATCTTCGCTATTAGCATTCTTTGAACCCTCTAATAAGTCAGCAAAACTAAATATTCCATAGAATTTATCGGCTTCTTCTAAATTAGCTTCACCTGCATAAATATAATCACTCTTATTATGATATTTTAAGTATTTCTTACCATCTTTTAAATAAGATTCATAACTTACACTTTGGTTATTTTTGTTTATTGCTAAGAATTTTGTTTCAGCAGCTTCATTCTCAGGATCCATTCCTACTGTAATTCCATAAGTATAACCACCATAAGATTGTAGAGTAGGCATATTTGAATCAAAAGAGAAATTTAATTCATATTTAGCTTTATTATGAATAAATTCAGTAGTATTTGAACTTAATTCATTAAATGCAGTTCTTATAACAGTTTCATAAACTTTTTTTGGATCACTAAAGAATTTATTAATTACAAATGGATAAATAACAAAATATCCTAATGCTGCTAAAGCAACAAGTACTACTAATACAATTGTAACAATTAAAGGTTTATTCTTTTTCTTTTTTGGCGGAGCACTAACGGCTACAAATCCAACATTACTTGAATCAATCGCTCCACCATTAGCAGTTAATGGAACACTAGGAGAAATTACTCCATTTGGTGTTGCAGTACTTTCTGGAGTAGGAGCAGGTTGAGTAACCGCAGCTGGAGCTGCTTCATTAGCTAATGGATTAATAGCTTCTTGAGCAACTATATCAGTATGTGTTGCTGGAGCTTCAGGAGCAGTAGTTACTGTTTGTACAGGTTGTACTGGAGCTTGTTCTACAACTTGTGGAGTAGGTTGAGCAACTGGTGTTGCTTCTACTTGTTGTACTTGTTGAACAGGTGCAGCAGGTTCTTGAGTCTCTGCTACAACAGTTTGATTTGTTACTGGAGTTGGTTGAACATTTTGAGCAGGTTGTTGAGGCTGAGTAGCACCAACATTTAAATTATTTTGCTCATTCACAAATATCACTTCTTTCTTTATATATCATAATCCCCATATTCTATTAAATTATAACATAAAGAAGTAAATAAATATATACATAAAATTACAAATAACCATTAACAATATTTTTTAAATTCAACCAAAACAATGTTGCAAAACTATGCTTTTCCACAGACTCTTTAACAACTAAATCAACAATTTTTACAACCTTACCATTATTATCAAGTATTTCTAAATTTCCAACAACATCTCCGCTATTTATCGGTGCCGTAATAGAATACTTTTCCATTTTAAATGAATAATCCTTTTCCTCGTTTTGTTTAATTAAATCAGTAACATCTTCTTTAGCATAGATATTAACTTTTTCTTTGACTCCTTTTTTTATTTCAATCTCTGCTATTTCATCATCTGTATTGATTATTTTATTTAATTTATAGTTAGCAAATGCATAATTAAACATATTCGAAGTATCTAAACTACGATGTTCAGAAGTATCAACTCCCATAACAACCGAAACAAATCTAATGTTATTTTTCATTCCAGTAGCTGTAAGACAATACTTTGCTGTTGATGTATACCCAGTTTTTAAACCATCAATCCCTTCGTAAAATCTTACTAATTTATTAGTATTTACTAACCAAGTTTTTGTTCCATCAGGTTTTATCAAGTAATCTTCATACAAAGAGGTATATTCAAGTATCTTTTCATGCTTTAATAATTCAATCGCTATTTGTGACATATCATAAGCTGAAGAATAATGATTTTCTGCATCTAAACCATGAACATTTACAAAATTAGTATTTTTCAAACCTAATTCTTTTACTTTATTATTCATCATTTTTACAAATTCATCAGTAGTACTGGCAATATATTCGGCCATTGCCACCGCCGCATCATTTCCACTAGCAATAGCAATCCCTTTTAATAACTGGTTAACTTCAATTTCTGAATTTTCTTCTAAGAAAACTTGACTACCACCCATACTAGCCGCATTTTTACTTATTAAGACTTTATCATCTAAAGAAATCTTATTTGAATCAATCGCTTCCATTATTAATAGTAACGTCATCAATTTTGTCATTGAAGCTGGAGCAAATCTTTCATCTTTATTTAAATCATAAATGATTGTATTTGTTGTTGGTTCAAGTAAAACCGCAGACTTACTATAATTTGTTAATTCTAATGCACTTACCCTTAGCAATACAGTAGAAAATAAAAATAATATAAAACACACTTTTTTCAATTAAATCACCTTAATAAAAATTATGAAAAAAACATATATTTTATTACATCATAAATAATTTTATATGTTATAATGAAAATACATAAAATAGAAAGAGGTTAGAAGTTTATATGAAAAAAGAAGTTGAAAAAGATTTAGTTAATCAAGCTCCTTTACAAGAAGGTCAAGTATTACCTGAATCTAATGTTCAAACTGCCGTAGCTCCAGAACCAGCACCAGTAGTACAAGCTGAAGCCGCAGTAGGAACACCAACACCTGCAAAGAAAAATAATTTTGGTGAAAAACTAAGTGCTCTAAAAACTAAATTATTTTCTCATGGCGTTGGACCAGTAGTAGCTATTGCAACTGTAGCAGTAGTTGCTATCGTATTAGTTGTATTTGGTGTAATGTCTTCATCACCAAAACAAGTATTCAAAGGATCAATCAATAAAGTATTTAAAGAAGTAGAAAATGCTATTGATGTTTACGATGAATATTCAAAAGTATATGACATTCAAGAAAAAGCTATTTTAGTTAATTTTGATATGTCAGTAGATTCAAATATCGAAGAATTAAAGGACCAACTTGGATTTGAAATTAAAGATTTAACTCTTGGTGCTGAAGTTGGATTAGATTTAAAAAATGAAATGATTCATGTTGGAGCAGAAGTAAAAGGTGAAAAAGAAAAACTTGATGCTACTTTCCAAATTTTTGAAGACAAATTATATTTAAGTTCATCATTATTAGATAATGTTCTTACTGATGAAGAAGAATTAGGAATAGATTTTGGCGAACTTAAAGATGCTCTAGAAGAATTTGAAAAAGAATACAGTACAGATCCAGAAGATTATAAGTATCTTGTATCAACTGTAAGAAAAGCTCTTAATAAAGCAATTAGCAGTGAATACATGGAAAAAGAAAAAGTTGAATTGGATTTAGGTGATGATTCATTCAAAGCAACAAAATATTCTTATATATTAGATGAAGATGCTGTTCAAGAACTAGTTGAAGTAGTATGTGAATACTTATTAGATGATGCTGACTTTGTAAAAGTATTATCTGATGTTACTGGTTTAGAAAAGAGCGAAATTAAAGATGTTTTAAAAGAAGCTAAAAAGAGCGCTAAAGATATCGAATTTGATGAAGAAATCGCAATCAATATTTATACAAAAGGATTATTTAATAAAGCAATCGGATTCGGAATCGAATACGAAGGCGATGAATATGTAACATATTTAGTAGATGGTAAAAACGCTGAATTCGTTATCGATAATCATGTGGATGATGAATATAGCCAAATGAAATTTGTTGTTACTATTGAAGAAGATGGTAAAGAACAAGCTTTAACTGTTAAATATAATGGTGAAAAAATTGCAACAGGTACAATCAGAGAATTATCTGAAGAAGTTATTGATATGTCAGTTACTGTTGAAGAAGATGATGTAAAAGGAACTTTTGATATCTATCTAAAAGCAACAGAAAAAGATAATAAAATATCTGGTGAATACAAATTAAAAGTATCAGTAGATGATGAATACATTAGCGTAAAAGGTAACTATGGTATTGCAGCTCAAAGTAAACTTGATAAAGTTGATACTAAGAAAGCTGTAGATGTAGATGACTATGATGATTCAGAATTAGAAGATAAGATTCTTGAAAAAATTGAAAATGATGCAGTATTAAGCGGTATCTACGAATTAGGTATGGATGCTTATGAAGAAGAATATTTAGACTTAAATTATGATGGAATGTTAGAAATCGCCAAAGCAGATGCTTCTGATGTTCTAACAAGTAAAAAAGCTAAAGTACTATATGTTGGAGAAGATTACTACTCATATTATTCAGAAGCAGATGCATACAATTTATATGAAAATCTTGTTCAAGCTCAAAAAGATTTAGATTTCTATAGTCACTTCATAGATACATATTATATTTATGATATGAGTGATTTTGAAGAGTTAGTTAAAGATGTAGAATATACTTGTACAACAACTACTACAACAACTGATCCAACTACTGGAGAACAAACAGCAGCAGCTTGTGAAAACTATCCAGCAATTTACTTAATAAAAGATGGAAAAGTTCAAAAAGCATTCAGAGGAACAGTTAGTTTAACAGATTTAGAAACTGCTTTAAAAGATTTAGGTATCTAAAAAGGATTGCTAATACAGCAATCTTTTTTTTACTTAAAAAAATTAACCAAAAATATAATTTATTAATTTCTTTTGTTCTCTTATTCTAGACACATAAAACAAAGTATTGTATAATTATTAATAGGAAAAAGTAAAGGAATGATAATATGAACGGACAAATAAGAGAAAAATATTTACCAGTTGGTACAGTTGTTTTATTACAAAACGGAAGTAAAAGAGTAATGATTAATGGTTTCTGCACAATGGATGCAAACAAACCAGATAAAATTTATGACTATTCAGGAGTTTTATTTCCAGAAGGATCTTTAAGCTCAGACCAAACTTTATTATTTGATCATAATCAAATCGTAAGAGTTGACCATATGGGACTTGATGATCAAGAAGAAAGAGACTTCAAAGTTAAATTAGTTCAAATCGCTGCTGCTGCAGAAGCATCTGCTGCAAGCCAAATGGCTAATAGACAACAATAATTATTGTAAACAGAACAATTACTATTTGACAAAAAATAGTAATTGTTTTATATTATTTGCAATATGTTGATTGGGACATAATGTCTTATTCCCTTATTTACAGAGAGTTTAGATAAGTGAGAACTAAACAATAATAGTAAGATATTCCTACCCATGAATGAAATATGAAAATATTTCCGGTTAATTACCGTTATCAAGAAAGAGTATATTAAGGATGGTACCGTGCGCAAGCACTCCTTTAGGTACCATCCTTTTTTATTTAAAGGGGTGTTCAAAATGATATGGAAAGAGAAACGACCGAGTTCTTAAAACATAACAATAAGAATTAATAATTAAGAAGGAGGAATTTATATGAAAATTAATAATAGTTATTTCTTTACTTTACGTGAAGACGCTAAAGATGAAGAAAGTAGAAGTGGTAACTTACTAGTACGTAGTGGAATGATTAAAAAAGTAGGTGCCGGTATTTATATGTACTTACCAATGGGTATAAGAGTACTAGACAAAGTAAAAAAAATAGTTAAAGAAGAAATGGATAAAGCAGGAGCACAAGAATTATTAATGCCAAGCTTAATTCCAAGTGAATATTATGAAAAATGTGGTCGTGTTGAAGCATTTGGTCAAAGTATGTTCAACTTAAAAGACAGATACAACAAACCTCATGTTCTTGGACCAACTCATGAAGAGTTATTCACAATCGCAGCTAAATCAATGGTTAGAAGTTACAAAGACTTACCATTCAATCTTTATCAACAAGCCGATAAATTTAGAGACGAACCAAGACCAAGATATGGCCTAATCCGTGTAAGAGAATTCATTATGAAAGATGCTTATTCTTTCGATAGAGATAACGAAGGTTTAGATAAATCATATGAAATAATGAAAGTTGCTTACAAGAACATCTACGACCGTATGGGAATAGATTATAAAATAGTAAAAGCTGATTGCGGAGCTATGGGTGGGACTTTATCAGAAGAATTCCAAGCTATTACAGACATCGGTGAAGATACAATCGTATTATGTGACCATTGTGATTTCTCATCTAACCTAGAAATCGCTGAAACAGTAGTAAATAAAGGTTCAGATGAAAAAGAACTAGAATTAGAAATGGTTCATACTCCTCATCAAGAAACAATTGAAGATGTATGTAATTTCTTAAATGTCGATGTAAAAAAATCAGTAAAAGCTTTACTTATGAATGCTAATGGTGAACTAGTGGTTCTATTCGTAAGAGGAGATAGAGAACTTTGTGAAAATAAAGTATGTAAACTTCTTGGTATAAATGAACTTAACTTCGCTGATGATGCTCTAATCGCAACATCTAATGCTGTACCAGGTTATACTGGACCAGTTGGTCTAAATGCTAAAGTAGTAGTAGATAACGAAGTACTAGAAATGAAAAACTTCTGTTGTGGAGCTAACAAAGAAGAATATCACTATATCAACGCTAACATAAAAGATATTAAATATGATATAGCTGGCGACATAGTTAATGTTCAAGAAGGTGACACTTGCCCAGTATGTGGTGGCAAACTATACTTCAAAAAAGGTATCGAAATTGGTAACTTATTCAAATTAGGCACTAAATATGCTGAGAAACTAGGACTAACTTACTTAGATGAAAACAACCAAGAACAAACTGTTGTAATGGGATGCTATGGTATTGGAGCAGGAAGAATTATCGCTAGTTTAATAGAACAATCAAACGATGAAAATGGAATGATTCTACCAATGAATATCGCTCCATATCAAATCGGACTTGTTCAAATAGATATGAAAAATGAAGAACAAACTAAGATAGCTAATGAAATCTATGATAAATTAACTGCAGCTGGTATCGAAGTAATCTTTGATGATAGAGATGAAAGACCAGGTGTAAAATTTAAAGATATGGAACTTATCGGAATACCAGCTCGTATTGTAGTAGGTAAAAAGATTACTGATAACTTAGTCGAATTCAAAGAAAGAAAGACTGGTAATCAAGAAGAAATATCTATTGATGAAATCGTCGAAAAAATTGTGAAATATGTTAAAGATAACTTAAAATAAGTTATCTTTTTTGTTATACTTATAATAGGTGATAATATGGATAGTGCATTTCGTAAATTATGTCATTTTTATATAACAGATGGAAATGAAGAAAACCTTCATTTATTAAAAGAAAATAGCGAAGAAAACTTCGACGAACTAAAAGAAAAAGCTAAAGAATTAACAGCGAAATTACAAGAAAAAACTGCCGAATTAGGTTACAATGCTGACTTCGAATCTTTCTGTGACTTATTAGAAGAATATATTAATAAAAAAGATAACATGGAAGATGATGAAAAAAGTAATTATCTAAAATTATTAATGACCTTATCAGAAATTCATGAAATAAATCTCCGTGAAGAACTAGAAAGATATGTTTCATACAAGAAAAAAGATTCAACTGAAAAAGAAAGAAAAAATATCTTCTATAAATTCTGTCGTTACAATATAAGTCCTAACAATAATGTTGACGAATTTAATGACCTAAAAGAAATAGCAACTCAAAATAATCTAGACTTTAAAGAACTTCAAAAAGAAGCTATCATGTATGTTGAAGAAATTAAAATTCTTGCTGAAAGTCTTGGTTATGATATCGAAACTGATTCATTTGAAAGTATCGTCCAAAGTTATCTTGCTAAAAAAAGTAAATTAAATGATTATGATAAAACTCGCTATTTAAAAGTTTTATTGTATCTATCAGAAATATATAGTATCAATCTTCGTGAATTACTAATAGCGCCTAAAGAAGAAGTTCACGAAGTATCAAATGATTCAGAAAATCTATTAACAGATTTATCAAATCCTTTAGATAACGAGGAAGTTCTAAGTAGTTTATTAGATCAACGTTATCATAATGGTTATTTTGATATTAAAGAAATAACTTTATCTAATATTAAAGAACCGGAAGAAACACCAATTAATTATAATGAATTATTGGCATCACTAGCTTACAAACTATATAATATTTTCTTAGATAAATTCAATAACTATGCCTTTGATGATTTAAATGAAAAATATATCAATCTTATATCAGAAGAAGATTTAGCTAGATTAGAAACGCTAACTAAAGAAGATATCCTAAGTATAATAGAGCTTATGTCCAAATATGAATCTTCTCATTATATTTGTAAAAAAATGAAATTAACAGAAAATCTATACTTATTTATTGAACAATCTATTAACGAAACAATTGATTTACGAAAAGAACATATTGGTATCGGCGAAAATTCTTTATTTAATAATGACAACGAGCCATATACAATTCGTATTTACTTAAATGCTCCTGAATCAAAATTATTTCCAGTACTAGTTGATTAC
This sequence comes from bacterium, assembly GCA_963588075.1. Taxonomy (GTDB): domain Bacteria; phylum Bacillota_I; class Bacilli_A; order RF39; family UBA660; genus Coprovivens. The sequence continues at coordinate 32,237 of CAVAGO010000016.1, forward strand.
ATTAAAAAATGTGTTGAAAACAATGTTAATTATGATATGAAAGCCCTTGGTGATAATAAAGACAACCAAGAAGGAGCTATTCTATTTGCTAACATTCATGATATAACAGAGAAATTAAATATCTTAGATAGTATCTTCAATGAAAATCCTCAATTAAAAAATGATTTTCAAGTACCTATCTATTCTTCAGGTCGTCTTAACAATTCAATTTATGGTATTTCACATAGTGGAATAAGAGATGAGTATGATAAATGTATCAAATCATACAATGATTACTTTAATATTGTTTGTGAAGTTGCTTACTATCGTACAATCTCTAAGATAATTCTTGAAATAATAACAGATTCCAAAGCTAAAAGCATAATCGAAAACTTCATTGCATTAAGAGAAGTTTCATTTGCTAAAGCTGAAATGCCAAGCCCAGAATTAGCAGAATACAACAATATAAATTTCGAAACAATAAAAGACTTAGTTAATCAATACATTCCTTTAATAAGTTCAACTTTAAATATTTATATGACAGATGAGACAAAAAAGTCTTCATTAATTCATGAATTCCAAAAATCATTATTATATATTTCCAATATCTGTCAAAATAGAGCTAAAAAAGAAAAGTCTAATATTGCTATAAGTTCATACATCGAGAATTTTATAAAAAATAATTAAGAATTATTAAAAGTAATTCTTTTTTTTTTTAATATACTATAATATAGGTTATAAAATATTAGAAAAGATGAGTTGGTTTAAATGAAAAATAAAATGAAAAGATTTCATGAAGAATTAAAAAAAGAGCAAAAAGAACATGGTAAAAGTTCAATTATCGTTTATTTTACATTACGTATCTTAGTAATAATATGTATGGTTTTAGAATTCTTCCGTGGAGATTGGAATAATGCTTTCTTATGTTTACTATCTTTAACGTTATTAATTATGCCATTCTTTATAGAAAGAAAATTCAAAATAGACCTACCTAATACTCTCGAAATTATTATAATGTTATTTATTTTCTCAGCTGAAATACTCGGTGAAATAAATAACTTTTATGCTGCTATCCCATACTGGGACACAATCCTTCATACACTAAATGGTTTTCTTGCTGCCGGAGTAGGTTTCTCAATTTTCGACCTTTTAAATAACAATATGAAAAGTATTCAATTATCTCCTACATTCCTAGCAATTCTATCTTTTTGTTTTTCTATGACAATCGGCGTATTATGGGAGTTCTTTGAATATGGCGCTGATAATATTTTAAAAATAGATATGCAAAAAGATCGCATCGTCGAAACAGTTCGTTCTGTAAAACTTAACCCTGATGGCGAAAATGTTCCAGTAGTAATTGATGATATCGAATATACCATCGTTTATAGTAAAGATGAAAACGGTAATCTAATTGAAAATAAAATAGAAGGTGGATACTTAGATATTGGACTTATTGATACTATGAAAGACTTAATGGTCAATTTTATCGGCGCAATCTGTTTTAGTATCTTCGGTTACTTATATGTTTTAAATAGAGATAAATACAAGTTTATTGACAATTTTATTTTAAAAAAGCAAAAAAAAATTGAAAACCAATAAAATAATTTTAAAGAAGAAAAATACTATGTTATAATTAAAATAGGTGATAGTATGGCATCAGCAGTTATTCATTTATGTATAGCAAAAGAAGTTAATAAATACTTAAACATGGATTTAAATGAATTACTTTTAGGTTCAATTGCCCCTGATATTTCTAAATTAGTAGGAGAAACAAAAGAAATATCTCACTTCTTAGATCATACTAACGAAGATGATATTCCGAATATCGATAGATTTCTTCAAAAATACCGCAATGAACTTAATAAACCTTTTGAAATGGGATATTTTATTCATTTATTAAGTGACAAATATTGGTTTAGAGATTATGTGTATAACTATATCGAAAGATATACTAAAAACAACTCCAAGAAAAAAATAACATATACAGCTTTAAGAGATTTAATATACAATGACTATACTAATATAAATATTGAATTAATTGATAAATACATGATTCCATTAGATATATTTAGTAATGAATGGTTACTTCTTACAAGTAGCATAACAGAAATTCCAATGGATAAGTTAAACATTTTAATTGATAAAATGGGTATAATAATAAAAGATAGTCAAGAAGAAAAAACATTCCTTTTTGATACTAAAGACATTGAAACTTATATAACAAATACTGTTAAATATATTATAAAAGATATTCAAATGTTAGGAATAACTCCTAAGAAATAATGAGGTGAATTTATGAAAATATGCAAAGCATGTGGAAATCTATTATCAGACGCAGAATACAGTTGTCAAAAATGTGGTACAGCAGTTGATATGGCTTATGTAAATGGGGGACAAGTGGTTCAACAACAAGTACAACAACCAGTTCAACAACCAGTTCAGCAACCGGTACAACAAATCGTTCAGCAACCAGTTCAACCAACAATGCAACCTGTACAAAATCAAAATTCTGATAAGAAAAAATCTAGTTTAATTGAAAATCTAAAGAAAAACTACAAACCAATAAGTATTGCAATTATTTTATTACTAATAATATTATCAACATATCTTCTAGTCGATAATATAGCATTAAGAAAAAAAGTAAAATTAAATTCAACTTCTGCCGTTGAATCGAATTATCAAATTAAAGACAACACTGATAATACAAATCAAGTAGTTATAAGTGCTTCAGAAGAAAGTTATAACTTTGAAATACCAGAAGGAACATATCCTAAAGTAAGTCAAAATTATGTATTCTTTGTTGATGAAGACTATGCTGCAACTGTTATGGAACAATCTGGTGGAATATCTTTATTAAACTTAAAAACAGGTGGTTCAGGATGGGTTGGAGTAAATCGTGCAACTTTAGAAGGATATCGTAAACAAAAAGAATCTTTAAAAGCAACATATGAAAATCAAGGTATCACAGTAACTAAGATGTATGATCAATCAATGAACGGAAAAGATTGTTTAGTTCTAGAACTTTTAAAAGATGAACAACCTTCAATACTTATCGTAACCGAAGCTAGTTCTACAGAATGTTATATCTTAACCGTTACTAATACAACCATCAAAACAACTCAAGATACAACAACAATAAATGAACTTATGACAATGTTAACAATCTCAGAAAAATTAAGCTAAAAAATAGTTTGAAAAAAACTATTTTTTTAATGGTAAAAAACATTACAATCATTGACTATCACTAACAAATATTATATATTTAATATATAT
>CAVAGO010000017.1:0-34493 GCA_963588075.1 bacterium
TAAATTATTCTTTTTCTATTCTCATTATAATAATATATAAAAAAAAATATGTTTTGATACGATTATTTATATATAAGGAAAAACATTAATATATACATAAATATCTTAATTAAATGGAGATAAAACATGAATGATACTACAGTAGATATGCCTATTGGGGTAGAATTACAAACTCAAAATGATGTCACAACCATCATCAATGAAAAAAGTAAAAATGTGATTGATAATGATCTTTCATTATCAAATTCCGACAAATTTTATAAATTTTTAAAAATTCCTTCTATAATTTATAAAAACATTTATCAGAATAATGAAATTATTAATAATTGTGTAAGTATCGTTATAAAAGGAGCAATTCGTGTTGCTTATAAATTCAATGATAAACTCACAAAGATTATAGCTTCAAATCCTGAAAAATATATAAAACTTTGTGGTTATAGTGATAATGTTACAATTCAAAATAATGAAATTTATAATGAATTAATCTCGATGTTAATGGATTCAAATGTTATTGATATTCCAGAATTTATTGATGGGGATGTAACTAGAGAAATTGTTGAAAAAATTAAATCTGAATTATATGATTATAACAATTCAAATTTAATTGAATATGATCTTAGAAATTCGCTTGCTGTTAGACCTACTAAACATCTTAATTCAAAAGATACAATTATATTCAAAGTTATTCCATTCATTGATAAAATATTGAATTCAGGTATTGGTGAATATTCTCTTAATCCAAATCTTATTACTTGTAAATACAGAATTGATTTTGACTTCATTTCATTAGTAACATTTATGATTAATAATTGCAATTATCCAAAAACTAATGAAGAAGTTCTTGGAGAAGAAGAATTTATTAATGAAAATATGAATAAATTCGGTACTTTGATGTCAGATTTATCTAACAGAATTATTATTGAATTGATCGATAGAGTTGAAGATATTAACAATAATTTCGATAACTTTAATAAGAAATCGGCTACATTATGTAGAGATATACTTAATTCTCAAGATAGTTCGAATATTATTCGTAAAGTTAGATTTTTGATGAGAAGTCATATTGGTACTAATGTTGATATGGATAAAGATGTTGTATTGAATAAAGCATTTAATAAAATTGATGATCGAGAATATTTGAGTGATATTCTTAAAGAATTACAAACTTCATCTCGCCTTTCTCTTTATACAGGAATATTATCGGCTGATTTGTCATATATTCTTAATAATACAGATGATATCAATAAAGTTATTGATGATATGAATATTTGTCTTTATGAAGCTGCATTCTCACAATTCTTTGAAAATAAAATAATTCTTAACTATAATCAATATAGTTTAAATATGGATTCTATAATTAAAACTTCATCAGTTACTTATACTAGAGATTTTGATAAAAAATATGATCTTTCTAGTTTATACCTAAATGCTGGTAAAATTGAAGATTATAATTTAAGAAATTTTTATCAAGAATCAATAAGAGTGTTTAAGAAAAATAGTACATTTGCACCATTAAGTTCAATTAAATTCCAAAATGGTGAAAAAGAAACATTCTTAGTTAACAAAGCACAGAGATTTATGGTACTTTATGGATTAGCATTCGGAATGTTCTTAAAAAGAGTTTATGAATATACACAATTACTTTATCAGAATAATGCGACTGGTAAATATGAAACTAATTTGAATTATAAACTTAGAAACAGTATTAGCGACACATTAAAAAATATTGTTAAATATATCGCTTATATTGGGGATAAAGATATTCATGGTTTATCAAATTATTTCATCACCTTTAATTTTGATGATAGTTATCCAAAATTATCATTTATGATCAAAGTTTATCTTAAATATATATCAAAATTGACTTTACACAATGGTCACAATAACGACATAATTGATAAAGTAGAAAAGATTTATAAACTTATTAATAATGATGAAAAAGATTTTATAACTAAATCATTCAATTATATTTATAACGATCAAATTTATAATGTTTCATTAAAGAAACGGATGGACGAATTGTTAGATAATATTATTATCGGAGATTTATAATTTATCTCTTTGAGAATAAATTAAGAATGTCTTAATTTATATATTGTTAATGTGAAATAAGTAGATATAATTTTTATTTATTTCACATATCATTCAAATTCAAAAATGGAGGTAAAGTGTATGTTTTTCAAGAAAATTCTTTCGAAAATGAAAAACTTTGTTGTTATCAAATATCGCACAACCAATTTTATTGATAACATTAAAGTTAGTTTTGACAAAGATACAATTTCGATGAAAAATGATCCGAATGATATGTCTAATAATTCACACAAATTAATAGACTTCAAACAGATTTATTATAATCGAATGGGTTATTAATTTTTGAATTGTATATTTTACACATAAAGGAAACATCATGAGTTTTGATAATGATTCAAACTATAATGATAATTTTGAAAAAATAAAGAAACGAGCTAATTCATATGGATACAATATCAATTATGGTAGAGTTAGAGATAAAAATAATGATACTTCTAAAGATCTATTAAAAATTGTTATTGCTGGTGGAATTATTATTGGTGGATTTTTCTATATTAAAAATAAGTTTAAGAAAATCGTTAAAAATGCTTTTGATATAGATTTAGATAAGAAACCAAATGATAAAAAAGAAGAAAAAGAATCTGTCATTAAAAAATCAGAAAAACGATCGTTTAAGTTTGATAAAAGCGAAGCTATTGATGTTGATTATATAGTAAGAGATTGATAATTAAAGAAAGAGAGATTAATTTCTCTCTTTCTTTTTTTTTCTTAATTTTGGACTTTATAATATAAAATAAAAAAGGAAATACCGTTAAAATGATACAATATAATACAAAAAATAAAAGTTTTTTAAAAATGCATTATATTCTTAAAGAAATGGGAATAAAAAACAATGTATTTTTTCTACAACTTTATGATGAAAGTTTATTAGATGTTGATCCATTAGATGAAGATCATTTAACAGATGAACAGAAATTGAGAGTGCACATAGAAATTAGTAAGAATCCTTGGTATTATTTTAGAGAAGTTGTTAAAATTCCAATGACAGACACCAAACTTGATTTTGAATTACATCGTGGTACATTAGCAATATTGTGGACATTACTTAATGACTTAAAAGCTTATATTATTCTTCCTCGTCAATGTTATAAATCTTACACTGTTTGTGTCTTTTATAGTTGGTTGATTTATTGGGGTTCAAAGAACTTTTCTGCCGCATTTTTTGCACAAAATAACTTTCTTGTAACTCAGAACTTGACTCGTGTTAAAGATGTTAGAGAAGCATTGCCCAAATATCTTAATCTCAAATCGAGAGAAGATACAGATAATGCATATAAATTGGTATATCGAAATAAAGAATTTACTAATAGTATAGTAGTTAGAGCACCTGGTATGAATGAAGATGCCGCCAATAATGTTGGTCGCGGACAATCTACTATGGGTCAATGGTGGGATGAGTTTCCATTTATTCCGTATGTTTGGGTACAATATGGTGCTGCTATTCCGGCTTTTTCAACTGCGTCTCAAATGGCAGAACGCAATGGCTCACATCATCATATCATTATTACTACAACTGCTGGAAATAAGAATACAAAATCTGGTGCATGGGCATATCAATTTTTACAAGATTGTGCCCCATTTACCGAATTACTTTATGATAAAGTAATTATGGATGAAAACGGCAATGTTATTAAAGCTAATGTAGCAGAAATAAAAGATTATATTGCAAATAATAATGGTGGAAAATTCTTTTTAAGAATTGAATATATGTGGTATGATCTTAGCAAACCGATGGATTATCTTGATAAAATGAAAGCCGAATGTGGCGGAATGGATGAATTTAATCGTGGTGTTCTTAATTTATGGACAGATTCGAATGCTGATCACCCACTTGGTCAAGAAAGAGTTCAAGCTCTTGTAGAAACTATTAAAGAACCAGAAAAAGTAATAATGGTTGATAAAATCTATGTATTAAAATATTATCGAGATCCAGACATATTAAAGAGACAATCGAATCGAATTGTATTTGGTATGGACTGTGGTGGTAATACTAGACGAGACTATTCCACATTTGTTGGTGTTGATATTACCAATTCAGAAGTAGTCGCAACTATGAGAGTTAATCAATATTCCACAATTAGATTTGCTAAAGCAATTGCGTATATATTGACATATTTATTTCCAAAATCTACACTTATTGGTGAAAGAAACTATATTGGTATACCTATATTGGAAATGATAGCAAGTATAATAGGCCATCAACGGTTATATAAAGATAAACCCGAACAAGATGGCATTAACTTAGTCCATAATTTGCGCGATCTTATGTATGGTGATGTATTGAGAGTTTCTGTTATCGAACGAGGACATTTAATTCATGATCGTACGATTATTAATGAAATCGCTGGATTACAAACTACTAAATCTGGAAGAATTGACCATAATCCTGCAAATGGACACGACGATACACTTATTGCTTATCTGTATTGTAGATGGTTTATCATGTTTTGCAAAACTAAAGGTTTATATTATGATCAAATATTATTTAATTGTAATAATGATCAAAATCTTAGTGAATCTGATATGAATGAAATACAAGGTGATAGTAATATAAATTATAATTTAATCATGGGAAATGATGGTATGAATATAATGACAGCAAATAAACTTAAGCGTAGAGAAGATATGAATAATGATTTAGTTCGATATAAAATTCAATCTTCTATCGATAAAGCAATTGGAAATAATCATCCAATCGAAGAAAATATGAGTTTCTTGGATTATTATGATAATTCTCCTAAACTTAACGAAAATGATATTAGTATTGATGTGGCAAAAGATGTTAATGAAGTTCACGAATATAGTGAAAATCTTGATGTTGATGATCCAGAGAAAATTACTAAAGAAACTGAAGAAGTTAGAGATAAATCCAATGATCCAGTTCAGTTATTTTCATTTAATTTTAAACATAGTTTCTAAAAAAAAAGAATGGAGGAACGCGATTCCTCCATTCAATTTTATATTTTACATCGTTTAACTTCGATCGGTTCTCTTAAATCCCCAAAATCCTTACTTTTTGTATTATAAAAAATGGTGATTTCTGGAAATATACCTCTATATTCTCTAAACATTTCTCTATAAAAATTCAAATTGCTGTCCGCATCATTATCTGCAAATATATTAATATTTGCATTCAAGAAACAAGTCATTTTTAATACTTGATCTAACACACGTTTGTACGCTTTCTTAGTTCCAATAGCTACAAATACATTACTATAATCATTTTTATCGAAAAATAATTCTCTAGCTCCAATAATATCATAATTTCCTTCGGCCATATTAATAGTTGGATTTACACTCATAATATCAATTGGAATATCCGGCATATACATATATGGATTTCCAATAGATTTATCTATTACGTGTACCATATAACGTTTATTTATCTTTTTGCTTCCTAAATTTCTCAAATTGATTTTGTTATTATCAACTGATAACATTCCAACAAAATTTTTACTGTATTCATCAGCATTTTCTTCAATTAATTGACGTTGGTAATTATCTGTTGCATTCTGCAAATAATCATAACGATTATAATTAAAGAAATCTTTAAAATTTAATACTATTTTATATTCTTGAATATCTTTCATTGTTATTCGTTTTTGTAATCTAGATTCAAGATATTCAATTTTTGGTTTATCTTCTTCTCTAATATAATTTGGAATTTTTAAATTTAATTTAACTAAATCTCCAACTAAACTGACTATTTTACTAGGTTTTTTCCCTTCTTTAACTTCTTTTATATAATCTTCAGCTTCTATTCCAAATTGATCAAGAAATTCTTTGTCAACTTTACCAGAATATGGACAATATTTGCAATCGTATCCTAATAAATTTCCAGAACCTTTTATTATCCCTACATAAAGTTTTGCTTTTGGATGTATATTATGACATTTTGGGCAGAATATTCTTATCTGGTTTTCATCACTTGTAGTAGCTGCACCAGGTAATTTTAATAATTGTTGTAACACATATTTATAATTTTTCATATAATTTAAACCTCAGAAATATTATATATAATTAATGTATTTTTCAATTTAAATAAATATTTTTGAATGTAGGATAAAAATATCCTACATTCTTTTAAAATCGACATTTTTATATACTTTAATTAAAAAGGAGCATAAGATAATGATAGAAATTGAAAATTCTAGTCAAAACTATGAACAAGCTTTAGCTGTATCGTTACCTGCTGTTAAAACTTATTTAGATAGAATTGAAAATCAATCTAAAAGTATAAGTCCTAGTCTAGATAATGATGATTATTTTACTCGATTCATAGAAGAAATGGTTGGACCAGATTACATCAATGAACTTGAAGATAATTACATTTATGCAGATAATACTATCGACAATTTAACTAAAGAATGTCTTAAATATTTTCAAGAAGAATTAGTCACTATGTTTGATGATACATTGGGTATTTCACTATCAGATCCAACTTTATTTATTTTAAAAGCCATTTATAATGTATTTGTTTATAGACAAATCGATTATTTTATTTATTTTATTAATGGACTACAAAATACGGATGAATCTTTTAAAGAAGATATACCTGATTATGAACAGTATAAATTTAAATATTTTCTAAAATATATTAAAAAAGACGAAAAAAATATAAATAAGTATCAAAACATATCAGATTATATCCAATATGTAATGACACTTAATTTAAATTTTAGTAATTATATTTCAATTGCTCTACTTGAGTCTGCTGGAGACGTTGACCTTTCAGCACTTTTCATCGAAGATGCTAATTATAGAATTTCAGCCGATGATATATTCGTCTTCGGCAAAATTAGGGATATAGTCATCTCTCCTATTGTTAACGATTATATCGTTTCTAAACTTGTAGAAATGCTTTGAATTATTCATTACTAGAACATTTGAAATTGGCGGGGTAGTTTTCAAAACTAATTGACCAATTTCATTAAATTGGATATAAACATTTGTACCACTTTCATATCGAAATTCGTGATTTCTTAAGTATTCAAGACCTTTACATATATAATTCAATATTTCTTGCTTATAAAGCTTTAATTCTTCTGCATATTTTTCAGTATTATTAATAATAGCATTTCCATAAGCAGATACATTTTTAGCAAATTTTTGTTTATTTTTTGGAATGTTTTTACTGTGTATAATTGATGGAGCTTTTTGTCCACCATTATAAGCATAATATGCATCAGTTAAATTTCCATCGAATTTATCAACCATATCAATGAAATAATTTAAACTCATAACCATATAAAAACAATATTTATTGGTTATATGAGATTCATCGGTTGGATTGTATAATTCTCTAAAATAAGCATTTTTGATGTTATTTGTATTAAGATGAGAAGGTCCCAAATCATAACTACCATTTGAATTTTTTCGTTCATAAACTTTGAAATTAGCACTTTCGTGTACCATTATACTATAAAATGACATTCTTAATTCTTTGTGATTTCTTGTATAATACAAAAATGCATCACTGTAAGCTTTAGGAATTCTAGTTTTATAGAAGTTTTCTTCGATTTCTTCATTTCCAATTATATGAAAATTGAATGTCGGTATAGAATAAGCACTTGGTTTAATGAAATTTCTAGAAGTGGTTTTTTGTTTATCATTAGATTCGATTATATCTTTTGTAGTACTACAAGATATAATTGTGGAAGTGATAATTATGGCGATAGTACAAATTAGTATCGTCAGTTTTTGTGAATTTTTCATTTGATTTTACTCCGTGTAAATATAAATTTTATTTATGTGTGACATTTAGTTGTCATTTAAATAATATATAATTAATAAATTAATTAGAAATAATTGTTTATTATATAGATGAAAAATCTTTTTTTTTTTAACATTATAATATAATTAATGTGAAAATTCCTTATATTAAGATATAGGAGGCCAGTTATGGCAGATATAGAAGATTCAGGCTTTGGTATAGAGTCTATTAGCCTTGTCGATAATTCTATCGCTACGCTATCTAGTACTCCAACAGTCATAAATATATTATCTAGTATCCATCCTGTATTCTCTAGTGATGGTAAAGATAATAAACTTGTTGAAAAATCTAGCCTCTCTGAAGTTCTTTCTGAATACGGTTCAGACTTTGCTGACATAAACAAATATGGTCAACAAAACTTGAATGCTGAACAAGTATTACAGAATGGTGGAACTGTTTATTTGTGTCGTCTTCTTCCAGAAAATGCTAAAACAGCCCATGTAGCAATTAAAGTTGGTGTTAAGAAAGTAAATTCTATTCCTCTTTATAAACGCGATGCTTATGGAGATTTCCTTCTTGATGATGATGGAAATAAAATTCCAGTTACTGTTAAAAAGGTAACTACTAATGATGAATCTGGAACTACTGAAGTCGAAGAACCAGCTTATACATCTGGTATCCAAATCAAAGTATTTACCGATTCTGCTAAAGAAGCTGATTGGGTTAGATATCCAACTGCTAAAAAACTTAGTAAAAAATTCAAAGTTCTTCCTACAGCTGAAGATGAAGATGGATATAAAATCTTCCCACTCGAATTTGTATATTATTATGCAAATGGTAAATGTGGTAATAATTATGGTATCCGTATTATTAATGACTTTGATCGTGATGAAAAAGTTGATGATGGGCGTCGTTATCAGATGTTCTTAGTTAAGAAAATTACTAGTGGATTTGAAACACTTTCTATTGGTGATGGTATTTCTTATTCTTATAATCCTGAAGCTACAGTATCTAAAACTGTAACTACACTCGAAGGACTCCAGAGAGCATATCAGAATTATAATGGAACTGAAGAAAAACAGATCCAAATCGATTATTATCAAACGAATTATGCATCGCTTAAGAGTACTATCGAAAGTATGCTTAGTGAAGATTTGGTTGTTAGTGAAGGTGTGGATACAAGTTCTCTTAGAGTTCCAACATCAATGGAAGAATTTGATATTTTCAACGGTTATGCTAAAGACGGTTATTCTTTCGATAATGTTCTTGTAGATGAAAATAGCATAAAACTTTCTAACCCTGTTTATTTCCAGGGTGGTTCAGATGGTGATTTCGATACACTTTCTGGTGATGAACTCGAAGCTACTAAAGAATCTTTACTTAAAAAATTCTTTAGTGCAGATATTGATACAGCTAATTTAAGAGATGTATTAAGATGTGATGGTGCTATAGTTTATGATGCAGGGTATTCATTGACGACAAAGATGGATATGCTTAATCTCATTAACTATCGTCGTGATATTTGTACGGTATTTGACTGTGGTGAAACAGATGATATTCTTGAAGCTGTTAATATCGCATCTCAGATTCGTGAAAAAGTATTAGCTTCTGGCAGTGAAAACTATGCAATTGTACCACACTTTGGTACTACTACAAACCGTTCTGTAAACGTTCGTGTTTCTGGTACATATGAATTTGCTGGTGGAATTACATCACTTTATCGCAAATCTCCATTTACAATTTATGCTGGAAAACCTAATGATAATGGAGCTGTTAAAAACATGCTCTTTGATTGGGTTGTTGAAGAAACAAAACCACGTGGATATTATGAAAAACTTGCTAAAAACGCAAGACTTTATTATGCTATTGATCTTGGTAAAGCTTGTTCTTCATACGCAAGTGGTGATACTACAGGTAGACACGTTTATTTCTTCTCTAATGCAAATCTTTATAGTGAAAAACTTTCAAAGCTTGCTGAATTTAGAAATGGTGTTCTTGTAAATGATATTCGTCGTATATTAAAGCTCGTTCTTTGTAAATATACATTTGATAGTGAAGGTGCAGATGCAGCTATGTCTAAAGCAAGAGAAGAACTCGTTAAACAGTTCAACAATAGATATCCTGCAAATGTATCAATTGCTCTTAGTCTTTTCCAGACTGAACGTGATAAACTTCTCAATCAAGCTACCTGTCAGATTACAGTTACATTCCCAGATGTATTTGAGACTTGGAACTGTACTATTATTGCAGCTCGTAATGGAACAACGGAGGCTTAATGTATGGCAGATACTGAAGATATGGTACAAGGTATGTACAAAGGTACTGAGAATGGATTTGGAATTGGTGGAATTAATGGTATTCACCACTCAGGTACTGATGCTTTGGGTTGGGACAATACTACTGTTGGTATGGCTTCATCAGTATTCGATAATCTTCTTACACAGAATGGTATTCGTACTAATGATCCTAACTATATTGGTGCTCTCGAACCAATCCGTGCTGGTAAATTCTTGGTTAAATGGCTCAAGGTTCCAGCATTTTTCTCTAATACAGCAACTAAATATCTCAAGTTCTTCTTTGAAAATGCGGTAAAATCTGTATCTGGAATCTCAGATTCTTCGATCGCAGCTGCTGGAGAACTTACATTTGGTGCTAATGGTCAAGCAATGTCTTTCCCTGGACAACTCAAAGAAAATAATCAGACTGTAACGCTCAATACAATTACTTGTACTGGCGATGGTTGTGGTAAGATTAAGAGATATTGGATGTATGGTATTACTGATCCTATTACTCAGGTTCACCATATGTATGGTAAAAATTTGAGATTTATTCGTCCAAATTATTCTGGTACATTTATTTATATATTCATGGGTCCTACTTGTAGACCAGGCGATATAGAATATGCTTGTATATGGAATGAAGTTTGGCCTACATCTGGTGACGGTAAATCTAAATTTGAATCTGGTGATATCGGTTCAGATAATGCTATTTCTGAAGATTCAATTGAACTTACTGGTATTTTCCAAGATGGTCCAGAATGTAATATTCTTGCTAAATATATTGTAGCTGCATCTGGTTTGGCTGGTCAGTCATATTTCGATCAGATGCTTCCTGCATATATGTATGATAAATTTGTTAACAATATTGCTAGTAATGATAGTGATACTATTTCTAGTATTTCTATGGCACAGACTGATAAACTCACAGGTGCACAAGCTGATATTTATACAGATGATGTTAAGAAAATCAGATCTGAAAAGATTATTTCTAAGTATGGTCTCGATGGTGATAATGTTCCTTCTGTTACTAATACAGCACAAACAAGCATCAATGAACTTAATGAATACGATTCAACAAAGTTCACTGAATCAAATGTTTAATAAATAAATCATAAAAAAAAAAGAAGAGGGAAATAATCCCTCTTCTTTTCTTATTTTGTTTCAGATACAAATGAGTCGGATTGATGATTTATAAAATCGATAATATTAGAATTATCTTTAATTATTTATTGGTACAAATCGTCGAAATCGCTATTATTATTTTTAAATAATTTGTTAAATCCATTTTTGTCTATACTATTAATTGTAGAAATAATACCGTTGATCGACATCGATTTTATATCAAAATATTGTATTTCTTTTTTTATTTTTTAAGCAATATGCTGTAACCAATGAACCAAAAATGTTCAATTCTATCATTACTTCGGTCACAATTATTTTATTCATTTAATCGTGTTCATAATTCGAAATTGCTTGTTGAAATTCTTTAAAATCTCAATCATCAGGAAATTGATATTCTGTAGATTTTTTATCTTTTATAACTTTGGAATTAGCCATAAAGTTGGTTCTCCTTAAAATCGAAGTTTTGTATTTTTATCATTAAAATAATATACAAATTAAATGTATATTCAATCGCGTATTCTTTAAAAATTTGACATTTTAATATATTTTGAAACATGTAGGAGTCATATTATGTTTGGTAAAAAAGGTTCAAACCCTGATGATGACTTTGACTTTAATTTTGGAGGAGATGGAGAATTATTTCCATTAGGTGATTTCGATATCGACGAAAAACCTCCAAAAGGTATTAAAGGTTATTTAAAAAATGTTGCTAAAAGTGTAAAGAATGTTGGTATAAAGCTTGGAAAGCAATATCTTCCTGAAGCTACATACCTTATAGATGATTTGAAAGAAGATGATGATACCAATCCTAAAACAAAATTGACTATGAGTCAAATCAAATCTAAGGTATCTGGATATGTAAAAGATGCTAAAGAAATAGTATCTGATCTTGGAAAAGATGTAAAGAAAAGTATAAAAACTGGATATTTTTTCAAAGATGATGATGATTTTGGTGATATAGATTTAGGATTAGATTTTGGTGATGATGATTTAGGATCGATTTCTACTTTTGATGATAGCGATGCTCCCGCTGCTGATTCTTCGGATTCTGGAGAATCTATTAGTACAATTAGAGAAAATAATAAATTAAGTTCTATAAATATAAAAACGACAAAAGCTCAAATAACTGCTAATAGAAGAATGCATACTGATAGTATCAATGCTACTATCGGAGCAACACAAGCACATATGAGAGTTGAAACCGGATTATTTAATCAGAGTATGATGCTTGAATCCGAACACCATCGCCAAAAGATGTTGGTAATGAAAAATATTGCTTCTAATGTTGGAAAAATAATAAAGCAAAATAATGTTTCATTAAAAGCACAGATGGAATATTCCCTCAAATCATTGGCATTTTCTAATGATATGACCGCAATGCTTAAAGAAATTAGAAATATGCAATGGAAAGCATATACACCAAAAGAAACTAATAATACCTCAATTAGCACACACAGAAAGATATTTGGAAATGGATTTAATAAAAAAGCTTGGATACAAAATTTTAAAACAAAATCTACAAGCAATTTCGGTGGTGGAATCTTTGATATGTTTGGTATGTTAAAAGAATCACTCGATAGTATGGGTGGTCTTGGAATGTCTAAAGGTTCTATAATTAAGAGTATGGTTGGTGATGAGATATTTAATACGATTAGTGATGCTGTACTTCCAGCTGCTCTTAAACAAAATTTAAATAGAATGAATGGTATCATTGAAGGTGCCCCAAATGCTATTAACAATTTATTAGGTTCATTAAGTGAAAATGGATTTAAAAAAGGTGGAATATTTGATAAATTATTAGGAAAGGTTCCATTTGGCGATAAGATTAAACAACAGATTCAGAATTTTGCTGGTTATGCACATGTAGATAATCTGACCAAAGTTCAATCTGGTAAGTTTGATTTGAGTGATCCTAATGGTGTGCACCCATTTGATAATGCTGCCCACAAATCTATAGTAGAAGTAATTCCTACATATTTAAGAAAAATTGAAGCAGGAATAAATAATCATGAAGAAATGGTTTATAATGGCCACAAATTTCAAACTGCATCAAGTCTTAAAAGAGAATTACAACGAAATAGAGATTCGGTTATGGAATATAGTGAAGGTTATTCGCAATTCTCTAGTAATGTAACCGCCGATTTAAAGAATACTAAGATCGAAGGTCTTGAAAATTTAACTTCAATCCAAATTAATCAAATTGTAAAAAATTTACTTAAAACTTTGTATGCTTCTGGAACACAATTTGTAGAAAAAAATCTAGAAGCAATGAAAACTCCAGGAACACCAATTAATGAAAAACTTTCTGGTGCAATTGATGATGAACTTGGATTAGAAGTTAGTGAAGAACAAAAGATTAAAATCATAGGTTCATTAGTAAGATCTATCGAAACTATGCGAGATGAAGGTTTAAATGATCCTGATAAGAAAGTACAATTTGAAAATCTTCAAAAAGGGATGAATACTTATCAATCTCGTTTGACTGATGTTAATCTATCTATGGAAGAAAAACTTGGAAATGTTGGTTCAGCTTCATTGTATAATGAAATGACTGATAATGAACATGTGGATAGGGAATTATCAAAAATAAATACAAAATTAACAACTCTTAGTAAACAAGAATCTGCTTTGGGGACAAATAATAGTGGCACTTCTAAAGGTTTAAAACAAAAAATCAGAAAACAAAAACTTCAATTAATGCAACAAGCACATGAATTGAATCTTAATAAAGAAGGAGCTGTAGATTATCGTATTAATGCGCCAGAAGAACTCAATGCTACAGAAATGAGCCAACAAACCGTTTCTGATTGGGAAATTAGAGCTCTTAAAGATAATTCAACTAATGGTATAGTTAATAATATTTATAAATTATTATTAGATGGATTAGTTGTATATCCACAAAAAGAAATGAGTTCGGAAGTTTCTGGTAGATACAAAGCTAGAAGATCTATTCTTAGTGATATAAAACGTCAAAAAGATGAAGAATTTGAAAGACGTGTTGAAGAAGAAAAAGAAAATGAAGAATCATTAAAAGCTCTTAGTGAAGAAAAACTTAGAAATATTCAGCAATATAGATACGAATTAAATCAAAAAGGTCCAATCGCAGAAGCTCTTGAAAAAGTTCCATTCTTAGGACGATTCTTAGGAGGAGCTGCAGGAATCATTGATAAATCTATTGGAAAATTAGCAGGTACTGTTACTGATTTAGCTGGTCACGAATTATATGGTTCAGCTATTGAAAAAGGTGGTGGTGCGGATAAAGTTAAAACTACAATTAACAAAAGTAGCGAATCTTTTGTTGATGAAATCGATAAAATACAGAATGCTGCTAAAGAAGGCGGAATTGTTAATGGATTTAAAGTAGCTGGAAAAGATATTTGGAATTCTACTTCTGGTATCAGAGTAAAAGGAAAAGATACTTTAAATAAAAGTGTTAATAAGGCTAAAAATTTAGCTAGTTCTATAAAAGATGAAACATCTGAATTAGTTAAAGCTACTAAAGAAGGTGGTATAACTGGTTTAGGAGCTAAAGTATTATCTGATACTAAAGATTTTGGTAAAAATACAATTAATTCTATCAAGAATTTAGATCAGTATCAGAATCTTAAAAAAATATTTGCTGAAGAAAATGCTAAATTAGATACACTTATGAATGATAAAGCTGAAACAAATAAATTTATATCTAAGATGTTTTCGGCTAAAAAACTCACTGAAGAACAAGTTAAAGAAATTTATAACACTTTTGAAACTGAAGGCGCTAAAGCCGGATTCGAATTGTTAGGCAATAATATTAAATCCAATTCTTCTAAATTAGGTAATAAATTAAAAAATATACCTATTGTATCTAAAATCATATCTAAATTTGATCGAAGAAAAGATGAAACATCTGAATTAGTTAAAGCTACTAAAGGTGATACTGATGGAGATGGTATAAAAGAAGGTACAATTATCGATCAAAAGAAAGAAAAGAAAGATGAAGAAGAAAGAGAACAAAAAGAATCACAAACTAAATCTCTTTCTACCATTGCATCAATGTTAACTTCTTTCTTTACAAACGGATTAAAACTCGATAAAGATACGATGAAAGACCTTGATGAAAGTAACAAAGAAATGGCGGAATCCATTTCTGAGTCTACAAGTGCAGCTGCTGATACTGCTAATGGCGGGTTTATTGATAAACTTAATGGTTTTATTGATAAAACTGGTTTAGGTGATACTAAAGTTGGTAAGAATATCAAATCTGGACTTACTAAAGTTGGTGGTGCACTTGGAACTGGTAAAAAGATATTTAAAAACACAGTCGGCAAAACCAAATTAGGAAAGAAGATTCTGACTAAAGGATCGGCTGTCACAGGTATATTAGGAACTTCTTTCAAAAGTATCAAAACTAGTTTTGCTAAAGGTGGCATTAAAGGCGTATTTAAAGCAGGATTCAAAGGCACAGGTAAATTGGTAAGAACTGGTGTTAAAAGCACTATTAAAGGTGTTGGTAAAGCTACTGGTGGTTTACTTAAAGGTACAGCTAAAGGAATAGGTAAAGCTCATACAGGCATTCTTAAACGATTCTTAGATATATTTGGAAAATCTGCAGAAAAAATAGCTAAAAATCCTAAAATTGCTAATGGTGCTAGTAAAGGTATATTTGGCAAAGCTAAAGATTTCATAATGAAAGGTGTAACTAAGATAGCAGCTAAAGTAGCTCCTAAACTTACTGCATCTATCACCTCTATGTCAAGTGTTGTAGGACCAGTTGTAGCATTTTTGGGTGGATTTACGGTCGGATTAACAAGTGTTAAAAAAACATTAATGCTTGGTAAAGATATGAAACCTACAGCAACTATGAGAATCATTTGTGCCATTGCGTCTGGATTAGATGCTCTTCTTTTTGGTATTCCAACACTTATTGCACAATTGGTATTCAAATATAAAAATTTTGCACAGTGGTTATATGAAAAAGTTGGTTCTAAAGCTGAAAAAGAAGCATTAGAAAGATATAAACGATACTGTAGCATGAAATCAGTTATATATGGTATTGCAGACTCTAACAATCTTATTAATTATGAAAATAGAAATGTCGTTAATAAAGTTGGTAGAAAAGCATTGAATATATTAACATTAGGTTTGACTAAAACTAATGATGAAAAAGACGCTTCTATACTTGGATTTAAATCTGTTGAAGTTTATAAATATTGGAAAGAGAAAAAATATGAACCTCTTGAAAATATTAGAACTGAAGTAGCAGAAAAGTATGGTGGATTGAAGGTTGTTGAAAAAACTGAAAAGTTTACAGCTGATAAAGATAAAGATGGTGAAATTGATGAAAATGAAAAAGAAGAAGCCGAAAAACAACAACAAGCCATCCAAAATCAACAAGATTATAGAGTAGATTTCTTGAAACAAGCTAGATCGTACGTTAAATCTAATAATCTTGCATGGTTGACTTCTGAAACTACAATCGAACAGTTTAAGAAACGTACTGGTGAAAATGCAAATGAAATGAAATCCACTGGTAAAAAACTTAAAGAAAGAGCCAAATTTGCATTGACAGGCGGATTATTAAATCCAAACAATGTAAAGAAATTAGTTAAAGATCCAAAATTCCAAAAAGCTAAAGATAAAACTATTGAAACTGCTAAGAAAGTTGGAAATAAGATAAAATCTGGAGCTAAAGCAGTAATGAGTTTTGGTAAGAAAACTGCCGATCTCACTGTAAAAATGTTTAAGAAAGCTGGCGAAAAACTTAAGTCTACTGGTAAGAAAGTTGGTAATTTTATTAAAGATAAAGTTACTAAAGCTAAAGAAAAACTTAGTTCAATGGTAAGTTTAACAGGTCAAAAAGTTAAATCACTTATTAATAATTTGGGTAATTTTGTTAAGAAATTTTTAGACAATGTTGCTATAAAAACAATCAAAGGTGTAAAAGTTTTATCATCAATATTTACTAAAATTATTAAAGCTATTACCAATATGTGTAATAAATCTGTTGATTTTGCTAAAAAAATGGGTACAGAATTATTAATATTTACTATGGCTCTTCCAACTACTATAATAAAGGCAGTTAAGTCATTTATTTCTGGTAGAAAGAATCCTGGTAAATATATTGGTATAGAAGTTGAACAAAAAACTGATAAAGTTAAACTTATTGGCGGATTTATCGCAATGATTAAAGCTATTCTTCCTTCTGCTGATGAAGCTTGTACCAATACTTTCAATAAAGGTCTTAAACGAGTAGTATTTGATGAAGTAATGAATGAAAATAAAAATACTAATGCCGATGATTATTTAACTCAAAAAGCTAAAATTCTTGGTCTTGAAGTTGAAAATATGCTTAACTATGAAAATAAACTTAATGAAAATTCTGCTACTAAAAAGATTGGAAATTTCTTTAAGAATATATTTAGTGGCGGGGCAAATAGAGCAGATGCTAGACTTTGTGGATTCTCTAGTACAAAAGTATTCAAATTCTGGAGAGAAGAGAAATATGAACCTCTTCGAACATTGGAAGAAACTATTGCGCATAAATTTGGTGATCTAGATGATCTCAGATCAGAAATTCCAAGTGATAAAGAAATTCAGAAAAAGTTTAGACAAGCTTATCTTCGTGAAGCTAAGAAATATGTTAAAGATCGTGGATTAGAATGGTTGACGTACAAAACGACTGAAGAAGAACTTGCTGAAAGAGAAAAGAATAATACTCTTTATCTTAAATCTGATAAACAAGTTAAAAAAGATGCTAAAAAAGCAAGTTTTGGTCAAAAACTCAAAAATTTCTTTTTTAGTAGTAATAGAGATACTCGTGGTAATGCTAAACAAATTTATCAAAATTCTAATTCTAAAAATATTAGTCTATTTGACATAAACGCTGCTGACACCAAAGCAATGGAAGAACAATTACAGAAAGAATATAAATATGATGATAAAGCGATGAGAGTAATGTCTCAAGCTGCATCATCTATTAAAACGTTCTGGAAATCTATTTCTCCTAACTTTTATGGAGATCAGTACGAAGCAAAATCTGTTAAAGATTCTAAAACTGATAACTCTAAAGATACAGTTTATGAAGGTAATGGCGGACCTGTTTCTAATGGATCAGGTTTAATTACTAAAGTTCGTGAACGCACAATTAAATCTGGAAGTGCAATAGTCAATAAAGCTATTGGTAATTTTGATAGTACTATTGGTAATGTCGCTACTATTTCTAGAAATAAATTTAGAGATTTGAAGAATAGTATTGATGATGGATTTGGATTAAATAATCCTAAAATCAATAGAGCTCAAGTAATGAATTCTATTGCTACAGATTTTACTAAAAACTTTGGAAAAGAACTTAATAAGAGATTGGATATTCTTGAAGAAATGCATAAAGAAAATCTTAGACACAATCAAGTTGCTGAGAATTTTTATAATGCAATTATTACAATTGCTCAAGCAATTGCTAAAAATACGGTTCCAAAGAATATTTCAAGTTCTTCATTAGATTCAATGATAAGTAGTTTGGTAAAATAAATATATTATAAAAGAAAGAGAGATTAAATTCTCTCTTTCTTTTATTTTGAACAATATTATGTATTAATATTAAATTAAATATATTTTTCTCCTTTTTTGTATATTTCGTTTGTATTAATATCTATTTCTAATAATTTAATCGTTAGAGATAGCGATTGTTCGTTTTGAATTGTCGATAAATATACATCCACTAATATTAGTGGATGTATTATTAATTTTCAAATTTTTGACAGAATAATATATTAAAATTTGTAAAAAGGTAGGTATTAATGAATTATGCCTGAAAATATAAGAAATTCTAACACATATTATAACAATGATAGTGCTCCTAATCAAGCATATTATTATCAGGTTAAATATGTTGATGCTATGAATGGTAATACAGTTGATATAAATAGTTTTACCGATTCAATTAGATTAGCTAGAGCAGGAACTAATGTTAGAGACATTCCAAATAAATTAGATACAGTTGTACATTCTGAAACAATTCCAACTGATTATTTATCAAAATTTGTAACTAGAGCTGCTGAAAAATTTTCTCCATCAGATGCAGTATCAGCTTTAGGTTTATATATAACTGATTATATAGTAGATAGAATAACTAATCTAGGCGATAAAAATAGTGATTTATCTAAAAACGATGATAGTTTTACTAATACTATAACATTCAGAGACTATATAAAAGGTGGTACAGCATACGTTAAAAATGTTTTAAATGGTCTTGAAGAAAATAGTGATGAAGATAATTCTCAAAAAGAGAATAATAGTGGAGAATCTAAGAAATCTAGTAGAATATCTGCGGATATGGGTATAGGTGTAGGAGAATCGTTTGTATTGAATCCTACATGGCAATTCAACAAACGAGATGATCCTAGAACTAATCCAATGTATACGAAAATTGGTAGAGTTTATTCTACACAATTGATGGCACATTGGCCGGTTGCACTAATTCAACCTGGAAGATTTAAATATAATACATCTTTTTTTAAATTAATGGGATTAGGTTCTGGTGCCGGATTACAAGAATCATTAATTCGTTCTGGTGGAGATGGATTGTCTGGAATATTTAAGAAATTTATTATGGCTCCAATCGATTTAATTTCTACCGTTGGTACTATTGGTTCAGCAGTATTTGGTGGAAATAAAATACTTGAATTTAAACAAGCTTACAATCTATTTAATCAATATACGAGATTTTTGTTTACTTCTCTTGCATCAATGATGGGATTATTAAGAGGTAATAAGTATGTTGGGGCTAGAGACGATTTGAATCTTTATAATATTCTTCCAACCATGGGATTAGGAAAAAATCCAACTAAATATAAAAACAATCAATTTTTACCATTTAGATGCGGAAAAGCTATTACTGCATCAGAATCGTTTACCAATAGTACTAGTCCAAACCCACTTGAAGAATCATTGAATAGTAAAGCTGAAGAAAATGATCCAAATAAAAATACTGAAAGCGCAGCTGCAGCTTCAGGAGACGTTAGTGGAGCAATATTTGGAAAATTAAAGAAATTTGCATTAAGTACCGCTGGTAATTTTAGTGAACAAGCATTAGTGATGTCTGGTAGAGGTAGAGTAGCGTTGCCAGAAGTATTTAGTTCTTCTTCTTTTTCTCGTAGTTTTAGTTTTGATTTTAAATTTCACTCTCCTTACGGAGATAATATTTCTATATTTGAAAATGAATATATTCCATTTCTAATATTATTGGCTTTATCTGCTCCTAGACAAATTGGTAAAATGACTTATACTTCACCATTTGCTGTTAGAATTAGTGTAAAGAATAAAGTAATGATCAATTATGGAATAGTAGAATCTTTATCTGTAACTAGAGGTGGAGATAGTAATGATTGGACTCCTTCGGGATATCCAAAAACTTTAACGTGTTCATTACAAGTTAAAGATCTCGAACCTACTATTTCATTACCATTAGCATCTAGGGGACCTCTTAGAGCTGCAGTAGAATCAATGTTTCCATCATCTGGTATATCTGAATATCTATCTAGTCTTGGTGGTTTAACTCTCGAAGATATAAATGTATTTTTTAATAAAAAACGATTCAGTAGAGCATCACAAGTATTTACTTCGACTTGGAACGCCAAACTTAGTTGGGATTCATTAATGAGTACAGTAATGAACTCTTCTCCAGTTAATAATATAGTTTCGCTATTTGCAACTACCGATCTCGATAATATTGGTGAAACTCTTACAAAACCAAAGAGCACATCATTATCAGAAGATATGTCTAATCAGATTGATGTTCGTGGTACTATGCCAGGTTTCTATCAAGTTGCTACCGAAATCAATGGTCAAGGTGGTAACTCAGCAGTTAACCTTGAAGGCACATTAAATATAGCTGAAATAAATGAATTGAATAATCTTCTCGAAGGAAAAGATATGTATTCATAATATAAAATAGAGAGGATCGTTGATCCTCTCTATTATTTATATTTATCGATTAAAGCATATCATATTTGATATTTTCAATATCTTCTTGGCTAAGATATCCAAGTTTATCTGCAGCTATAAGACCTGTAACCATAGTTTTAGCTTTATTCTTAAGAATAAATGCTTCTTTAGAGTTTTCTATAGTCTTATTAGATGCAAGTTTAGCAATTATTTGTTCATAAAGATTTGGTTCGATCTTTGTAGTATCAAGTTCTTCTGCTACATAAGTTACAAGTTCATGTATATCAAAATTGATCACATGATCTCCATCACCAGCTTTAGTATAATCTGCAAACTTTTCTTTAATTTTATTTTCAATATCTTGAATTTCATCTACGTAACAGAATCCATAAGCATCGATATCTTTGAGAGAATCAAGTTTAATTTTCTCTGGTTTATCTTTATCTTTAGATACAAATACTTGCATATTCAAAATATCTTCAAATGGACAAACTGATTCAATACTTTGAAGAGCTTTAACTTTAGATTCTACATCTTGTCTAGCAGATACGTCTTCAATTTGGAGAATCTTTTCATTAAGAAGTTCTTCTAAATCTCCGAGTTGTTCACGATTTCCAGAAACATCTATACCATTGGCAATGTCATTAGTAACATCACTTATAGCCATAGCAATTTTAAATATTTCTGCATCTTTTCTTTCTTCAAGAGATTCTTTTGATAAAAGAACTCCATTAGCAAGAGATTTAACCACATTTGATGATACGTCGTCAGTTCTTTGATATTTACCATCAAGAATACCAAGAATGCCGAGATCTTCTGTTAAACCATCAACTTTTTCTTTAACTTCATTTGTAGTACCAAGAATTTCTTGAATCTTTACATTAATAGGATCATCATCCTTAATACCTTCTTTACTCATAAGATCATTAAGCATTACGTATCTACTATTAATACATCTAAAGAATTCTTCACCGCGATCTTCTTTACAAGTTAAGAAACAAGCAAGTTTAGTAGCATTAATAACTGGAGTATTATCTCTAATTTTATTTAAAGATAATGGAAGAATTCTTTTCGCAAGAGTTTCTTCACTAATCTCATCTGGATTAATTTCTGGATTTTCTACAGATCCATAATTAAATTTTTCTTCATCAACACTAATTACTTCGTCATCATCATTCCTATAGTCATTTTCACTAGATTCTGATTCTGGTTTATTTTCTGGATCTACTTCATCAGTATCTTTATTTTCATCGTTTTCTGAAATTGAGAAAATGTTTGTATCGTCATCCAATGAATCAGTATTGATTTCATCTTCAGTTTCCCTAAATTCTTTAAGCATTTGTTCTGCTTCTTCCCTAGAGAAAGAAGATTTGTCAAAATTATTTCCAATATCAAGACTTTCTGTACTATTACTTGTATTTGCAGAAGTAGTATAAACTAAATCATCGATAACTACGATAGATTTATGAGAATTATTTCTTCCATATCTTCTAAATGATTCAGTAGAAGTTTGTTCCACATTTTTATCGTTTTCTTTGTCGGATGATACTCCATCTTCAGATTCAGTCTGTTTATCATTGTCTTGTTGCGAATCATCCCCATTTATCTGTTCCTCAATCTGATCTTTTCTTTCATTAATATCGCTAATAGCTTCTCTTACAATAGAGTTTTTAGCTTCAGTTTCATTAACCAAATGTAAAACATCAGATTTAATAGATTCGATGAGTTCTTCACCTTCTACTGAAAGTAAGAACTTCATCTTACTTCCCAATTCATTATTGTTTTTATTATTAAAACTGATTGATTCGAAAGATTCATTAATCTTTTCTACAACTTCTTCAGGTTGAAGTTGTTTCATTTCACCAGTTTCAAATTTAGCTTCAAGAACTTTACAACGATCTTCAGTTTCGTCCGTAACAGCATCTGCTATATTTTTAGCAGCTTTTTCAGTAAATGATTTTGGATCATCAATTTCTCCAGCAATATTTACATCATAAAGAGCACTAATTTCATCTTTTAGATTAGAGTCATTAATAACATTTTTAGCTACACTATCAATTGTAGATTTAACTTCATCGATCATTTGTTTTTTATCATCAATAGTTAATTGATCGCTTACATCTACAACAGCTGATTGTTTAATAACCGATTTCAAGAAACTATTCATACAAGCTTCAAATGAATGTTGTTTAAATTCTTTTGCTTTCATTTCAACAACATTCATAAATTCATTTTTATTATCATTAATCATTTTTAGCTCCTAAAATTAGATTAATTTTCTGAATTTATAACCGTAACAGTAATGTTAGGTTCGAAAGTAATGTCACCAGTATCAGAATCTACTACTACTTTTTGTGATACAGTAAGAACTTCATTAGTTACAGAAGTATCATTAAGTATAGTTTGAACATTACCATTTTCATAATCGTTGATTTTGGTAATATTTATATATTCGATATCAGGCACATTTGATTTTATATATTCAAAAAGACTGTCCACTGAGAATGGATCGTCTCCTAAATTATTAATGTATTCTACCGTACTATCAATTATATTTTGTTGCTTATAATCAACAGTTTCATCGTTTTTAAAGCTAACTCTAAATGACAATCTTAATGCAATATTATCAATATATTGATTAGCCCCAGTAGATAATAAATGTGCTTTATATTTGGCGGAAGTACCAGATGTTCTTTTCAATCCGGCATAAATTTCGCCACCATCAAACAATGTTTCTTTAATAGCACTAATTTTGTCAATTATATCTATATACATACTACGAATATTAGAATACATGGTTTCACCAGAAAAATATAATCGGTCTGTCCAAGGAACATTTCTAATGACTCCGACATATTCTGTAGGTTTTTGAACTTGATGATATCTATCTGGCATTGCTTCCGCAGTTTCATCATCAACATTTTCATCTAAAGTTTCTACATTATTAGACAAATAAAACCATTTTTTATCACCAGTATTATGAATAGTATTTACATGAGCTTTAAATAAATTTGTATCTAGTTTTTGTTCATCTGTAAGATCATCTTCTTCATATTCTACACCAGTTTCGTTGTTAGTATAATAATATTTGATATCTTCAATATTATGAATAGTTTCAAATATTGGAATTACTATATTATTTCCAGTATCTGGATCTTTAACAATGTTGAATAATGGATCCCCATTTTCATCAATTTTGCATGCATATTGATAATAATTTGGATTAGTGTTATCGGTGATACTAGAATCATAATTGATATTTTTCTTATAAACTACCGATTTGTATTTTTCAATTACATCTGATTCATAAGTATAATACTCAAGATTCTTAGTTTTGATATCGAATTCCAATCCAAATGCACTATTGATGAAATTAACAAGTTTAATGCTATCAGATTCATATATAATCGAATTAATATTGTATGGATTTATATCATCATCTGTAAACACACCTTCGATAATAAATTTAACTGTAGTATCTACTGGTACATATCCAGAATAATCATTAGAAACACTCGTTACATTTTTAACACCCTTTAAATAAATTTGTTGATTATCATTTACATAGTTATTTGTTGTGAATGTTAATTGATATTTAATAAATCCATCCGTCAACAATGTATCTGTATTTACAATCATTACTGAAGTTGGATTTATCTGATAAGTATTATCTGTTCCAACACCCTGTAATTTTACATTAAGTTTAAGATATTGTTTATTATATTCGTCGAGAATTGTGCTATTTACATAGTTGTTTCCATCTGCATTATGACATTGTTCATAAATCTTATTTAATGTATTTTCACCAGTATAAACTACAAATGTGACATAATAAGTATCAGCTTCTTCTTTATCAAAAGTACCATTTTCATTACCTTTATAAGGATTTCTATAAATATTTAAATACGAAATATCACATTTATCGAGACTTACACTTTCATTATATTCTGTAAATTCAAGCAAATTACTCTCATCAACATTCATATCATAAACATTTACTAATGGATTTTGAGTGTTTCGATATTGTATAAAGAATGGGAAACATGCTTCCAATACACTATAAACATTACTTGTATCATTATATTTATCAACATACTGTAAATAAGATTCCAAGTTATTACTAGGATTCTTTTTGTTTATTGCTGGTTTAAATTTAAATTTTTTATTGTCAGAATCATATACAAATACATCCGTTGGACGTATTAAATAATAATTATAACCTTTTATCAAAGGTTCCATATCTGAAATATCAAATTCAAAATCGTTACTTCCAGTAGACAAAATCATATTTTTATATTCAAGTTTATCCATTGCTCTAAAATATACAGAAATGATATCTCCACGAGCTTTATAAGCATCTAATCCATATTCTTTACATTTATTTACAATTTCGTTGGTTGTAATAAGAATATTTCTTGAATATTTTTTATTAATAATCTTTTCTCTAATTTCTTCGATAGATAATTGATCTGTACCATTTTCAGATTTAGAATCACGAGCAAATGCAAGACAAATGATATTAGTCATTTTGTTTTGATTTGATTGACTTAAATCCTGATTATATGTAACGGTTAACGAATTAAGATTATTAATCATATATGGAAATTCTATATTTCCTTCAGTTCCAGATGTTGTATATATAACAACTTTAACATTATCTCCAACAGATAACGATGTTTTATCACCCAATTTACTGAAAATTAAATTTAAATTCTGAGAATTTCTTTTATAATCATAACTATAATTATATCCGTTTTCAGTAGTAATTCCATTTCCATCTGGAGTACCAGGACCCATTAATGTCCAATCTGAACTGCCAGTTTTCTGTCTAAATACTTCAAATCCAACCAATGAATTTTCAAAATCGATAGTTGAATCTGCTGTGGTATAATCAGAAATATAAAATGTAGTTTCTTTTCTAGTAATTTGGAATACTCTTAAGAAAAATGCTATATAAGTTTCACCGTTATATCTCATTTTACGAGAAGAAATATTAGGAGAATTAATTCCGAATATATCTCGCATTCCATCATTAGTTGAATCTGGAAGATCGTAAGTCGCATAAATATTATAATTTATTTTATATTTTGTGGTTCCATCTTTGATATAAGATTCTCTAATCGGTTTACAATTTATAATTACATTATAAGGCAATTTAAACGAAGGATGAGATTCGAATGTAACAGTCAATTCTTTATTTATAACCAAATTTCTTTCAGTTAATTCATTAAAATCGGATACAATAGGAACAGCTTGATCTATAATATCATCTTCTTTTATACAAAAAGCAATAGTAGTTGAAGCAGGAGAACCAAAAATTCCAGCTAATTCAGTCGAATTCAGTTTATTTAATAACGATTTCGGTAAAATAGCAGTATCTTCAGTGACTTCATTTATACGAGCCGCTTGCTCATACATCATTTTAGCAGCACCTTGAGCAGTTAAATGTAGAAATATGTTAAATGAAGAAGCAGGATCGTCCGATAGTTCTTCAGTCTCATTTAATGCATATTTTTTAAATGTATTTGCCCAAGATCTAGTCAAAGACATTGCACTTGTATGAGTATTGGCGTCGATAATATCATTTATATCGACTTTAGTAGCCATATTTTACTCCTTTTAAAATATATATAAATGTTTCTCGCTAAAGTACTAAAAACCATTATATAATAGAATAAACTGGAGAAATTAATCTCCAGTTTATTGATATATTTATTCTTTATCAATAACTTCAGTGGTACTAGATGATGTTTCGCGATCATGTTTAGCAGAAGTATCATCCCAAGTCGGCATGACCCAAATCAATTCTTTTGAATTTACTATCGTTGGATATCCTCCCCAAATATTACTCATTAGATCGGAATTCGATAGATCTTTAGAAGAATCAATATTAGTTCCATTAATCAATGCTCTAGGAACCTTTCCTGACATTCCAGGATCACTAATAGTATCCCAAATCAAAGAACTTCTTCCAGCAGCATGAATTTTTTGTAAATCTGCTATGCTAGTTTGAGTTCTATTTACAAAACTTATACGAGCTTCTTCACTTAATGTTGAACTTCTATCATAAAGTGTGTCCCAGTTTTTAAGTTTGAATAACCATTCGGTTTCAGATACAAAATTAAAATCGGTTAATATTTCTGGATTCATCGGTTCATATCTATTATATTGGAAATTGATTTGAATCTTGTGCAACATTGCAGGATCAATTTCATTATTGTGCTCGAGTTGTTGGGATAATGGGAATGAAGTTGGATAACATCCAGTAAATTTACCAAATCTTTCAATAGTTCTACCATCAGGACCGATTACAAATACATAAATACTACACGTATAATCCAAAATTCTTTCAAGAATGTGTTCGCGAGTACTAGTAATATAACCCCTAGATACATAATGAATGTAAAAAATCCAAAGCATAAATAACAAACTAACCGGACCATAAGTTATATCTTCGAAACTAGCAGTTATCTGTCCAGGAGCCCAAAGATCATCCATACCAGTAGCAACATTTTGTTTTGTGCTAAATTCATCTTCTTCATATTCATAAACTTGAAGATTTAAATCTTTTGCTCCAGTCAATGAAGTACAAGTATTCATTAATAATGGAATAAATGGAGAGGTAAAATTGAATTGATCATATTTTCCATTATGTGTTTTATACATAATTCTTTTTGCTTGATATCCAACTTTAGTATAATCTATATTAAGATTTTTATCTTCTTTTTCCATTTTATCGTAATAAGTATTAATAAGTTTATCATAATTTTTATAAAAATTGGAAATTTTAGAAAAATTCTGACTGTTCATTATATTTTCAAGAGCAGCATCATCCGATAACGAATCAATATCAATATTATCCAATCTAGCTTGAGCCAATTGTTCTTCAATATCAGTAGATTCACTATTATACGTTTGAGTTCCAGCATTACTACTCATTTCTTGAGAAACCGAACTCCAATTTGACCCACCAGCAGTATCACTGTTTGCCATATCTGATAATATTTTTCTCATATTGGCTGCATATTCAGTATTGGAATTGGTTGCTGATGCTGTATAAATATAATATTCAGGATCAGTTAGCATACTCATCAACATTTTTCCAATAGGTTTCGTATATAACCATTTGAAAAATGGAACAGAATTTATATTTTCAAAACTAAAATTACATTCAGGTCTAGTAAAAAATGCATAAGTTCTGCTTACATATGGCATATCGGTCAATGGTCTAGAACGCATTTTATTATAATAAAACATGTTCGTATAAATTGGATCAAGCAAATTCAATCCTTTTGATGATAATGTATTACCGTAAAGCGAAGTTATATAATGAAGTAGATTAAATTCATTAGTACTTACTGTCTTATCTTTAGTTAAAAGTGTATTATTTAAACGAGATTCAAAATTCTCATCAACTTCTGTTCTTGACATAAAAACTCCTGTTTTTACTTTATATATAACTGTTTTTTGTAACATTTCGACGAAAAACATTAATATATAAAAATTATTTCTATAAATAAGAAAATAATTCCGAAAATATATAATTTAAGGAGTACTAATATTATGGCAGTTAATGAAGTATTAGATTTCTTTGAAATTGCTAATGCAGCTGGTAAAAAGATTGCATCTAGTGATACTATCGAAGCTGTAAAAACTAGTGCACAATTATTTAAAAAAGCTAAAGCAATTTCAGCTTCAGCTAATAAATATGTAGTTAAATATCCTGTACTAGTATCAAGTAAAATTGCAGATATCAGATCTGCTCTTGCTATTACTAAACAAATTGAATTGGAATGTGCAAAATTTATTATTCTTGCGGCAGGACTTAAACCTATTATAGGTGGTAATGGAAATGAAATTACCGCACAAATGAATAATATTTTTACTGGTGAAAGTTTTAAAGGTATGAATTTATCTATAGAACCTGCTAGTGACGATGAATTTTATAGTGCAGAAAATTATCTCAATTCAATTAAAAATACTGTTTATCAATCATTTAAGAAAACATCAAGTTTTGTCAAATCTGTAGAAATGACAGATGTCGATACATTTAATGAAGAAAGTGAACAAGAACCTGTTGAAGTTAATTCGACAGTTATTACAGATAACGCAACAGTTCAATCTCCAACTGAAAGAAAACCTAATAGATTTGAAAAAGATAAATTTGATGATTATTTTGGCGAAGATATAAATAAAACTGTTTTAAATAAATTGTCAAAAGAAGGACCTACGGTTATTAGACTTAAACTTCTTTTTGCTAATCCAAATGGAGATACTACTCCAATTACTATTCCATTAGCAGTTAAAGCTACTCTTACTTATATTGATGATTATGATTGTAAAGAGATTATATCTGGATCAAAAACGTTTTCTAGTAAATTTATGACTCTTGTTAAAGTTATTTCTGGAGAATTGTGTTTCAAAGAATGGTTATTCCAATTTGAAAAAGCAAAACAAGATGTAGAATTGGAGCATAAGCTTGGACGTACACCATTCTGGAGACGTTTACTTTCTGGTAAAAATAAGTGGAAAATCAAAAATACCTCACAAGTATTACAGAAAGTTCTTGATAAACAAACTAAGTTTATAAAAGGTATGGATAAAGACGATATGCCGATGTGTACAATCATTTTTGATTATGAAGATATTAATGAAAGTGCTAGTATGAGATTTGAGAGATTTCTCAAAGATCGTAGATATGCGGATGCTCTTCTTGATGAATATATGCTTTTGGGCATGGGTATTGTGGATAGCACTAATAATATTCTTTATTTATTCTTTGCTGGAGAAGATGGATATCGTACTATTGATATAACTAAAGCAGGTTTATCTGGTGGCGGAAATAGCTCAAGTTCAGATACAGCAAGTCTTATTAAACTATTGGATAAATCTTATACAATGATGAATAGACGTTAAATTATTGGAGAATAAATATGATTTCGAGTAAAAAATTATTAAAAGAAAAATCAATAGATCAATTATCTGATTCTATGGATAAAATATTAGATCTTCCAGAATCTAAGACTTTGTCCAAAGATGAACAGAAAGAAGTTCTTTCGTCAGTAGCTTCACTCTCACATACTCTTGGAAAAACATCTAAATCTGGAATAGTTCCAGCTTCATTTAAGGCAATTTCAAGAAATTTTGAAAAAGCTGGTTATGATATTAATAAAATGCCTAAAGAATATGTAGAAAGTTTTAAAAGAACTTATGACGATCTTTCAGTTGTAGTTAAAGAAAATCCTGGATATTTCAAAAATAAAGCATCTAAAGCTTATTGTGATGCATATGAATTGATGACAGGAGCCAAATTTAAAACTTTTGTTAACAAGATGAAGAGTTCTAAAACAGTAAAAAAAGCAATGAATTCTACAGAATCATTAAATAATGATCCACTATCGATGGAAAATCTTCAAATTGCTATAGCAGATCTTTGTAGAGACACAAATGTCGAATCAAAAGAATTCCTTGGTGAAGGATTGTTAGCTAAAGTACTTACACCCGTAGCAAGTGAATTTACATCATTAACATCTTCAATTGGAACTCTTTCAGTAGTAGTGATTGTAGCTATTATAGTAATTTCTATACTCATTGTTTGTATTTGTTTGGTTTCTTCTATGTATCAACAACGTGTAGTCGAAGCTGTTGAAACTATTTGTGAAAATAAAGATAAAGCAAATGCTTCGACAATAATGAATAAGTTTGAAATAGTTAAAGCAATGGAAGATAAAATTCCTCCCGCTACAAATACATATTTGATCAAACCGATGACTCTTACTACTAAATATATGAATAAGCTTACAGAACCAAAACAATTTGCTAAATTCAGCAAGAGTTTAGATGAAGCCGATAAAGCTGATAGTAGTAAAGAAAATTTTAATCAATCTGAAGAAAGTGCAATTGGAGTGGCATCCGCAGTTGCCGCTACAGCATCGGTTCACCCAATTATCATTGGCGCATCTATTGTGGCAGGATTGCTATTGATTATTCCGATGATTAGATCTGCTTCTTATTGGTTACGTCATTTTACTTTTGATCTCAGTAATTTATTAAAAGATCAAAATGAACTTATTGAAAATAACGTTGAGGTTCTTATTGTAAAACGAAATGACCCAAATACTCCACAAACGGAAAAAGATAGATTGGACAGAATTATTGAAAGACAGAGCAATATTGCTAAAATGTTATTGAATTTATCAGATAAGTTCTATAAAAACGAACTTGCTGCTAATGCTGAAACAGAATATGAGCTTAAACAAGATGATAATGTAGATTTTGAAAATATTGTTGTAACAAATGATCCAGATCAAAATGCCTCTACAAATAATGCTCCTGCTTCTATAATTTTTTAAACAAACAAATTAATATAATTATTTATTGAAAAGATGTTTTTCAGGTATTAAAATGATGAATTTGTAATATTGATGAATATAAAACAATAGTTCGACCCTTTGTAGTTTTATTATTCGATATTAAAATTCAAAAAAAATTCTGTAAAGGAGACAACATATGTCTTATAATGAATTTGACATAAATAGTGCGATTAATCCTGTTAAATCACGCGAATCTATAAAACTCGTTGGTGTAAACGAAGTTGTAAAGATTTATAATTCAAATTCTGCTAGTACTGAAGAATTTATCTCTGGTGCTATCCATAATTTGGGTGTAGTTAATCGTAACGTAATGTTTGTAAACTCATCTTTATCAGGACTTAGAGATCGTCTTTCTATTGCTGCTCACGTTGCTAAAAACGTAAATATGGCAAAAGATCGTGGTATCGAAGGTTTTGGTTCAGTAAATAAAATGGATCCTTGGGAATATGCTCTTGAATCTGGAATTGGTGATTTCTTTAATAAAATTTGGCATGCCGTTTATGCAGCATGTTGTCGTTTGATTCAAGCAATCGCTAATATCATCAAACATATTCAGGTATTTATTGCAAAAGCTGATACTCGCAAACAGAGCAAAGATTATAAATACTATACAGATAACAAAGCTATTCTTGAAGCTAATGCCAAAAAATCTGGAGTATTGAAGACTAAATTCAATGCTATGGATTGGAAAGGTGGAGCTGGAGACATTGTTGATACTGTAGGAAAAGTAGCTTCTTTGTATACAACAGCTTTCAATGGTATCTTCGGTATTGCTGGTGATGGAAAGATTCTTGCTAATTTTGGCCAAGTTGATCTTTCACAAGCTAAAGATCTTACTGGTCTTAAAGCTGTATCTAAGAAAATCTTTGGTGGAGCTTTCACATTTGACGAAACTGCATCAGGTTCTAAACTTACTAACTATATCAATGATCATGTAGTTTCTAAAATTGAAGAACCTCGTCGTGCTGTAGTTAAAATGGCTAAAGCTAAAGAAGAAGATTCTGCTACATCTGTAGCTCACAAACTTCTTCTCAAAAATGATGGAAAAGTTGTTCAAGTTACAGTTGGCGAAATGATGAAAGCTTCTAAAAATTTTGAAGTTCTTTCAGATGTTTGGTTGGCTAAAAATGTTACAAAACATGTAACTGCTCTTAATGCTGCAGTAAAAACTTTCACTAAATATACAAAAAATGTCGAAAAAGCTGCTGCTCAGTTCAAGAAAGTTGCTGTAGATAACACAAAAGCTGCTACAATCAAAGCTCTTTCATCAGCTCTTTCAGAGATGTCAAATGCTCGTGTTAGAAGCAATTCTTATTTCACTACTTTGATGCTTGAAATGGAACTTTGTGCTCTTCGTTTCCGTAAGAATGCGCACACCGCTCTTACTCTTTATATAAGAGGAAAAGTTGCTGCTCCAGCTGCAGAAAAGAAGTCAAAGGAATCTCTTGATACAAATATGCTTTTTGCTATCTAAGGATTTAAATTAGGAAAATAATTTAGGAGTGGGAATTATATTCCCACTCTTATTTTATTTTACAAAAAAAATTATTTTCTTAATTTTATATTTTTTTTTCTATTTTCTACTATTCCACCCAATTGATCTGCCCATTTTTCACAATACCAATTATAATATTCTTCTATTCTTTCTGCTTCCGTCATTTTTCCTTTTAAAGTTCTATTATAAAGATTGTGTAATGCAGATGGAATCCCTACTACAAATAGATACAATGGACCTAATATTCTGGATTGCTTTCTGTGACCATCTTCGTGATGTACAGTTAACTTCAATAATGAATTTTCTCCTTTTTTGTACATTTCTTGACTATAAATATTGTCTAATATTATAAATCTACCTAATGATACTCCACTATTGAAGAAATGATTCATAGTATAAAAAGTTATATTATCAAAAGTATTCTTTTTTACACCATTATTTATCAATTTGTTCCAACCAATTACTAATAATCCTATGAAATTTTGTAAAAACTCCCAAATAAAAAATAAAATATTTTTCATATTGACCTCTTAATATAAATCGAATTTTCCTACTTTTTTAATGTATATAAAAATGTAAAAATACAAAAAAAAGATTAGAGTTTTTATTTCTAATCTTTCTTTTAGAGCTTACATACCAATTTTAATATATAAATGCTCTAACGTTATCTCATTTTCCATACATGATTTGATAAAAACTTCACGTATATTCGTAATATCTTCGGTAACCGACACCAAGAAATTCAATTCCTCCAACGTCTCTTTTGTGGTTGGTTGTTTCATCAAACAATCAATCTTCGACTGTAATTTTTTAGTAATTGATTTTAATCCGATAACATTATTCATAAACATATACCTCATATTGAGATTATTATGTTTTGATACGATTATTTATATATAAGGAAAAACATTAATATATACATAAATATCTTAATTAAATGGAGATAAAATACTATGTATTCATCTAGTGTAAATGATACTTCTAGTAGTTTTTCAAACACGATAGTTAATCAATCTAATAATAGCTATGATTTAGAAAAAGCTTCTATTAATAATGAATATACAAATGATGATTTGAATTATTATGGAAAAACTGAAATGAAAATAAATTTGTATAATAATGTTTTATTAAATAAATATTTTGATAAAATTAAACAAACTTGTACATCGAGATCATTATCTAGAGAAGAGCAATTTAAATATAATTATAGACCTGAATTATTATCAACAGATGTTTATGGTACTCCAAGTTTATGGTATTTAATTTTAAAATGTAATTCTTGCGAAAATATGAGTGATTTTAAAGATTTATCATTGATTTATCTTCCGGATCTTTCTACAATAATAGATTGTTTAACAAATGAAGAATATATATTAAGTAAAAATAATTTGTGAGGTAATTATTATGGGTATTAATACTTCTAAAACATTTGTCCATAATATTTTTGATGAACAAATAACTATGGCTAAAAAGAATTACGAATCTTATTTAAAGATGAT
>CAVAGO010000018.1:0-32369 GCA_963588075.1 bacterium
ACTTGTATTATAACATAAAATAAAAATTATAAAAGTATGCTATACTTATTTTAGGAGGATAAAACATGAAAATAGCAATCGATATCGATGACACACTTACTAATACTAGAGAAAATCAATTAAAACTATGGAAAGAATATATAACCAACTATCCCGATCCTAACTATAGTGAAGAACTTCCTCATAATATAAATGAATTTGATGCAGGAGCTTATATAGATAAATTCTGGGAATTATATAGATACAAATTATCTTTTGAATCAACTTATAAACAAGATGTTTCTACTATTATAGATAAACTAAGAAATGATGGACATGAACTATGTATTGTAACATCTCGTCCTGATTCAGGATATGATGATTTAAAAGATCGTATAATAAAAGGATTAAAAGATAATAATGTTCACATAGATACTATTCATACAGATGCTAGAGATAAAGGTCCATATTGTAAAGAACATGGTTTTGATTTATTAATAGATGATAACTTAAAACAAATCCTAAGTGCTCAAAAAAACGGTTTAAAAGCCATTCTATTTAACGAAAACAATGAATACGAAGGATTACAAACTACTACTTGGAAAGAACTTTATAACATAATAAAAACGCTACAATAGCGTTTTTTATTTTTTACCTTTACCAACAGATTTCTTTCTTGATTCAACATAATCTATTGTAGACTCCAAAGTACCTTGCCATAATTTATTATCAAGAAGTATCCTTGCTACTACATCACTAGGACAACCTTCTATCATTGCATCTATAATTTGTTGATTCAACATTCTAGCATTTTTAACTTCTGTCTGACTTTTAGTAATCTCATCTTCTAATAAATTCTTTTTAAATTCCAAGCAATACTTTTCTGCCCTTAATTCAATAGTCTCATTATAATTCATATCTACACTAGGATTATAAATAACAACTCCATCAATTGTTGAAATATAACAATCTGGAAACATCTTAACTATTAACTTAATTATTTCTTTTTTTTCTAATAAACGATTACCTAAAACAATTCCACAAAATAAATTACTTGGAACTCCATAAAGTACTGAAGATAAAACATTCGCATTATCAGGCAATCCTCTTACATTAACAAAACTTCTAGCAATTGCAGCTTCCTCACTTTCAATCCTATAACAATCATAACTTAGTAATTCAGTAGCTTCTTCTATTGGTTCAATAACAAACGCTAACGTATTAGCCCCTCTCTTACCATTTCCAAAAGGACATCTTCCATCTACATAAGCAAAATTACTATTAAACTCTTTCATACTCATATCTTTAGATACTCTATGAAAATCTGCACAATAAAAAGTCTCTCCATCTTCTGGTATACCTATTGCTTGACCTGTAAGAATACCTGAGTTACTAATTTTATCTAAAGTATCTACTGAAAAACCACTCATTCCATGAATAATAGTTCCTTCTTTAAGTAAAACACGACCATCTTCTGTTATATTCATTGCAAAAGGATATAATTCTTTCTCCCTTAGTTCATTAAATCTATTTATTTGTTCAACTAATACTTCTTCTTGTTCTGGACTTAATGGAATTTCTATTAAAAAGTCTTCTGGTATTTTTGTTATCTTCTCCATATTATCACCTATTCTAATTCTAGCAAAAAAGAAGAACGATTACTAGTTTTGTTCTTCTTTTTCTAACTCTCTATAATTAACCTTACCTATCATAGTTTTAGGTAAACTCTCTCTAAATACAAATTCTTTAGGTATCATATAAAATGCTAAATTCTTTTCACAATATTCTTTTATTTCTTTCTTAAACGCATTATCTACTTTAACACCACTCTTAACTACTATAAAAGCCTTAGGAACTTGTACCTTATATGGATGAGGTATTCCTATAACACCACAATTTATAATATCAGGATGAGCCATTAAAATATCTTCTATATGAGAAGGATATACATTATAACCAGATACAATTAACATTCTCTTTAATCTCTGTACATAGTATAATACTCCATCTTCTGTAACATATCCTAAGTCACCAGTCTTAACCCATACCTTACCTTTCTCATCCAGTTCTAATGTTTCATTAGTTTCTTTCTCATTATCTAAATATCCTGTCATAACAATCGGACCAGATATCATAATCTCTCCTACTTCTCTAGGAGCTACTTCTTCTCTTGTCTCTATACTAACTATCTTCATATCATTTCCAGGTAATGGAATACCTATTGCTCCAGGTAAAGAAGCTCCCATAACTCCAGCAACTGTTGGTCCAGTAGTTTCTGTCATTCCATAACCTTGAATAATCTCTGAATCACAACCATGTTCTTTTAAGAATTTATTAATCTTAGTATTTTTAGCTTCAGTTAAACAATCTCCACCACAAATTAAATATTTAACATATGATAAATCCATATTTTCCATATATTTATTAGTAAGTAATGCTTCATATAATGTTGGAACACCAGCTACAATAGTAGGACGATATTTACTAAATAACTTATCAAATCTCTTCGCATCAAATTGTGGAATTAAAATATTAGCTCCACCTAAACATAATACTGCATGAACACATACGCAAAGCCCGAAACAATGGAACAAAGGCAAGATAGTCAACATAGTGTCGCCAGGACCTATTTTAGGAAAAACTATACTAGCTTGTTTAGATAATGCATTAAAGTTACCATTAGTTAAAACAATATTCTTTGGTGTACCAGTAGTACCTCCACTATGAAGTATTGCAGCAGGTTGATCCTTAGTAGTTTTAACTAAAACCTTCTGTGTAAAGTGTTTACCTTTCATCATAAAGTCATTCCAATACATAAAATCTTCTGACTTCTTAGGAGTTTCTACCTTTCTACCTTGTGTAATAAAGTAACCGAATTTCATTACTGGAGGCATTGAATCCCCAGGCGATACTATAACTGTCTTATAAACACTAGTATCTTCTATTATATTCATTACTTTCTTACAACTAACATTAATTGCTATTAACATAACACTCTTTGTACTATTTAATGAGAATTTAATCTCTTCTTCTGCTGACAAAGGATGCACCATATTAGCAATAGCACCTATTTTATTAACAGCATAAAATGCAATAACAGCTTCTGGTGTATTAGCCATCAATATTGTAACAACATCACCAGGTCTAATCCCTTGACTACGTAATGCTTTAGCACATAAATTTATTTCTCCGAAGAAATATTTAAAAGTCATTTTATTATTAAAGTAATTAATAGCTAAACTATCCATATTATTCTTGTTACACTCTCTTAAATACTCATAACAAGACATATTTGGTACTTCTATATCTCTTTCATTCTTATCATAATATTTATCCCAAGGGTGTTTATATTTCATTTTATCTATTGTCTTTTTAACTTTATCCATTATCTTCATAATAATCCTCCCCAATTATTAAAAAATATTAATAAATCTTAAAAGTTATTAAACACTTGTTGAATAACTTTCATTTGTATTATATAATTAATCTATATTTTACATCAACCACCAATAACAAGTGGATTTGATAAATATTAAACACAATTTAAAAGATATGTTTAATACCTAACAAAAAAACATAGTTTCTTATTAAATTTATATTCCAAAAGGAGAGATATTATGGATAGAAGAATTAAATATACTAAAAAAACTATTAAAGATACTTTCATTAAATTACTAGATGAAAAAGATATAAAAAAAATAACAGTTAGTGAAATATGCAAACTAGCTGATATCAATCGTGCTACATTCTATCGCTACTACATAGATGTTTATGACTTACTAGATAAAATCCAAGACGAATTCATTAACGAACTTAAAGAACCTTATCTAGAAGATCCATCTCGTGTCAGTACAGTTGGTGCTTTCTCTAAAGAGATTCTTGAAGTATTCTTAGAAAATAAAGAGTTAGTAAAAATCCTTTTCAACACCAACAACAATATATATTTCTTAAACGAAGTACTAGAAGTCGCTTATGGTATGTGTAAGACTAAATGGTTAACTGACATACCAGAACTTACTGAAGAAGAAATTAACTATGCAGCTACATTCATCTTCAATGGTGCCTTAGGAGTAGTTAACTACTGGGTAAAAAATGACTTTGATAGAGATATCGACGAAGTAGCTAACGCCATAGAACAACTAGGATACTATGGTACAAAACATTACATATACAAAAAATAGAACTCACACCGAGTTCTATTTTTATTTATTTACTTAATATCTTATTATTAATTACTTTTATAAAATGAAAATCATTCATACGTAAACACTTAATAGATTTCCCATCTATCTTAGTTTCTACTTTTATAACATTATCTATCAATTTATTAACACCATCTACTTGAATAAATAAATCTTTATATTCCTTAGTAGGTACTAAAGTAACTACTCTATCTCCAGGTACTATAACACTATTAAGTAAAGTTTTAAATACCTTATTATTAAGTGGTGCAATTGGTGTAATAGTAAGTGTACTCAAAGTATTATAAACTATACTACCACCAAAACTTAAGTTATAAGCTGTACTTCCTGTACTAGTACTAATAAGTAAACCATCTCCAGAGAAGTTTTCTAACAATTCATCATCCACATATACAGGAACTTTTAGTACATTAAATTCTCTATTTCTTACTACTATTTCATTCAAACTATCAAAGTGATATATCTTATCTTCAGTAATAACTTTCGTTTCTTGAACACTAATCTCTTCTACTTTATATTCATCACTATTTAATCTCTTAACAAAATCAACAGTATCTTTAATATCTATTTCTTGTAAGAAACCTAATGTCCCACTATTAACTCCAATATAATAAATATCTTGATTAAACTTAGTTTCTTTAACCATTCTTAAGAATGATCCATCTCCACCAACAGAAATCGCTAAATCATAAGTACCTTTACTAACTACTTTAAATCCATACTTAGCAAGTTCTAACTCTAAATCTTTAGCAACTATCTTAGACTTTTCATTATCATTGACAAATAGTCTTACTTTGTTAATCCTTCTTCCCATAATAATTCACCTAACTTCTCAATTATTCTATCTATTACAACAGCTTTATTTTGTTTTCTAGTCTTCTTATCAACATTAATTACCATATCATAGTATTCATCTTTATAATAAATACTTACAAATACTTGGTTATCTTTACCAAAATTATTATTTACATCTGCTCTATTCAACTTACCTGTAATTCCTACTCCAAAATCTGAATTAGCAAACTTAGATATATTAAGTGCCATCTCATGAGCAGTTTCCATACTATATACACTATACTCATTTATTACATCAGCAGAAACTCCCATCTTAATCTTATATTGATTAGAATAAGTAACTGCACTAAACTTTAATACTTCAGAAGCACCTTCTATACAAGTAATAGCATCAGCTACTCCTCCACCAGTACAAGATTCCATAGTAGCAATTGTTTCTCCTCTATTTATTAATTCTAGTACTATCTTTTTAAATGATTTCATATTATCCCGTTCTTTCTAATGTATTATTATACCCATATTTCTATTTATATAAAAGCTTTTTCCCAAATCCAGCTGTAACTTTATTATCTGATGTATAAACTAATTGTGTTGTATAAGGACATTCACAATCTTTAACCATTCTTGCATAGAACTCAACCATTCTATCATTATTAGTTAAATAAACACCATCTACGCACTCACAATACTCTCCACTATAAAAGTGATGCCCCAAATAGAAACTCTCGTCTAAACGGCTAAAAATATCGTTAAAATTAATGAAATGTTCTTTACTAAACTGATTACACTTCATTAAAGAAACAAACCCATTCTTATAAACCTTAACATCACCTACATAATCAAGCATTCTCTTAATACCTCTTAAATCCTCAATATAATCCTTCATAACCAAAGTATTAATATTTATAATACGTTTATCATCCAAACCTTCCTGTAATGCAACTATATCCTCAGTACTAGCAACATCCCTACTACCAAATATTTGATAATTAACTTCATCATCATAATGATGTCTAGATATGTGGATAGATTCCAAGTTATTAACATGTTCCATCTTCAAAAACTCTCTTAAATTATATCCATTAGTACTAATAGCTACTTCTAAACTAGGTTCAATACTATATATTAAATTTAATAACATACTCATCTTATCAGAATTCATCATTGGTTCTCCCCCAGTAATACTAATACCATGAAGAACTCTCTTATCAAGTAAATATCTAATAACAAACTCTAACTTCTTAAAATCTACATTCCCAAAATCTCTAGATTCTCTATTAGCACAAAACATACAATCTGCATTACAAGCATCTGT
This sequence comes from bacterium, assembly GCA_963588075.1. Taxonomy (GTDB): domain Bacteria; phylum Bacillota_I; class Bacilli_A; order RF39; family UBA660; genus Coprovivens. The sequence goes on from CAVAGO010000018.1 coordinate 6,292, forward strand.
TAATTTAATATATAACCTCAAAGAAGGTTTAACTTCCATTGGTTTACTAGGATCTGTACTACATAAAGTATCTCTTACAATAATATCATGACCAAATAAATTGATAGTTTTCATATTTAACAACTCCTATAAGTAGGACTAGAACATCCACAACTTGATGAATAAGAAGGACTACTAGACCCACAACTTGAACTCCTTGTAACAGGACTACTTCCACAATTAGAACTATTACCTCCAACATAATGTCTATAATGTTTTTCATCATATCTAGACTGTCTAGTCTTCTCTAATCTCATAGGAGTAATCTTCTCCTCTTCTCTACCTTGAAATATCACAGTTACATCAACATCACCTAATTTACTCTTAAGTACCATTAATTCATCTAAACAATCTATAATAATATCTATATCTGCTAAAGTAGCTTCATCACACATCTGTGTTAGCTTTAAGTATTCTCTAAACTTCATAATATTTTGTTTAACTACTACTTTATCACTTACTTTACTTTGATTAATTATCTTATTAATAAATTCTATTACATCCATATGTAAAAACATCTTAAGCACCTCTAACTAGTTCTAATATTTGTTCTCTAGATTTCTCATATCTTTCTTGATAATTGCCCCTAATAGTTACATACTCTATTCCATTTTTTTCAAGTAAGGCTTTTAGTTCTAAGTTGTTTTGTTCTCTTACCTCTTGTTCCCCATAAGTCCTAGTACCATCTTGTACCCATTCTACATCTGGTTCTAAAAACAAATATAAATCATAATCATTAAGTACACTAATTCCTTCTGCTATATTAGCAAATGCTTGATTAAGTGGATCATTATCTTTAAATCCCAAATTATAATAGTAAAGAGTAATTAAAGAATCAGTATCTATTATCATTACTTTATTAGCATGAGTAAGAGCTTCTTTCTCTAGTTGTTTATGCTTAAATAGTATTTCAAAGTAATGATATTTTTGCATATTATCAATTCCCCCAGCTTCATCACAAATATATCTACCAGCTTCTTCTACATGAGTAGTATTTAATGATTTAGCAAGATTTCTAACTAATGTAGTCTTCCCACAACTCTCAGTACCTACAACACATACCTTCTTAATATAATGTCTTTGTACAATAGTAGGTAAATAATCATAATACTTATAAGGATTACTTCTTATTTTAGTAGAAGATATATCTATAACATCTCTTGGAAAATAAACTATTTTAGATTCAGGATATAATCTTTCCCATATATTTTTACCTTCATAGTCATCTCCCGAAAACACTACATCAATCTTTCTTCCTATTGCAGTCTTTATATCTTTAGCACCTGTCTCCCAATCATAAGTATCTTTAGAAGTATTAGTATCAAATATTTCTATTATTTCAACATTATCCATATGATTAGTAACATCTTTTAACCACATATATCTTTCTCTATGATCAACTTCATTCTTATCATTAGTAACACTAAGTACTACATATAATTTTTTACATTGATTAGCTGCCATTATAATGTCATTTACATGACCTAAATGTAACGGATTAAAACTTCCACCATACATACCTACTTCATACATACTAATTCTCCTTTGCTATTTTAGTCCAATTATAATAACCATAGAATGCATTTATTAAATATACTGCCCACATAGTTACCATTATGAAATCTCCTACTAATAACCACATTACAACTGTTATTGCATCTATAATTATCCATAATAACCATTGTTCTCTATATCTCATCATCATTAATGCATTAGCTACTACTGATGTAACAGTTGATGCACTATCAAGTAATGTTCCTGTACCACCTAACATATCTAGTACTAATTTATATCCAAATATACAAACTGTTATTATCACAACGAGAATAACAGAAGATAAAAAAGTAAGCTTCTTTCCTTCAACATCATCAGTCTCCTTATTCATATGTTTATTCCATAAGTAGTAACCTACAAACTGAGATGGTAAATAATATAAAGCATTTAACATTACTTCTCCATAATATTTGTTTATCCAAGCTATAATCACATAACCTATTACGTTAAATAGTCCCCATATATATTGACTCTTCTTACCCTTTGCACATAATACTACACAGAATATTCCACTTATTGCAGCTATTCCATCAATTATCAAGTACCATAAACTAACACCTTCACTAATTAATGAAAAGTAAATAGTAAATCCTATTACTGCAATTATCATCCCCCATTCAAATAAGTTAAATTTATTTAATATCTTTTTCATGTTTTCTCTCTCCTATTCATATAATCTATTTTCTTTTATGTATTCATAAACATCTTTATCAAGTAGATCTAATACATCTTCTTTATTTTTTAACTTTTCTCTTATCTCAGTAGAAGATATATCTCTCTGTTCTATATCAGCTACTATAATATTATCTCTATATTCTTTAAACTTCTCTAACAACTCATTTATATCTTCACCTTGTCTTTTAATAACAAGAATCTTATAGTTACTTAATATCTCTTCAGCATTCATCCATTTATCCATATAACTTAAATTATCAGTTCCACATATGAAGTATATTTCATCATCTTTATTTTCTTCTTTAAAATGTTTTAATGTTTGATAAGTGTAAACAACTTCACTTTGTAATTCATAATCACTTACATCTAAGTTGTCATTCTTCTTAACAAGTATCTGTAACATTTCTAATCTATTCTTATCAGGTAACAAGTTATTCTTATATTTATATTTACTACCAGTTGGTACAAATACTACATTATCAACATATTGTTTATTAATTAATTCTAACGCTATATCTAAATGCATTTTATGTGGTGGATTAAAACTTCCTCCTAGTATACCTTTCTTCATATGTATCTCTCCTTTGTTATTAACTTTTTGTTAATATGTATTGCTAAAAAAATAATTTCTATTTGTTACTATCATTATATTAATAAGTTTATACTTTGTCAATATGTTTTTAACAAAAAGTTAATATCTCGCATTTATTTAATACTTTTATAATAGGTTCCTACTTCATCACTTTTCCTAAAGTAACATTTTTCTTCTTATTAACATTTATAGTAATTCCTTTAAAGTAAGCACTTTTTACTTCGTATTCACCCATTCCATAACCTTCCCAACGAGAATTAAGTCCATCGTTTAATGTTACATTAGTTAATTCAAAACCATATAAATCAAACAAAGCTCTTAATATCTTTTTGAATTCTTCTTGACTAATAGTTTCTTTAACATCTTTCTGCATTCCTCCAATCTCCATTTTCTCTGTAACACTGATTGTAGTTACACATCCATCAACTTCATAAAGACCAACACATTCTTTTCTAGCACTAATACTAGCTTTTACTTCTCTGTCTTCCAATCTTTTGTAGTATTCTTCGATCAATTTAATAGTTTCTTCTTTAGAATAAGTTATTTCCATTTTAATCTCTCCATCCTATTTTTTGATATTATCATTTAATTAATAACATATATCAAAAAAATATTTTTCTTTCTGTTACTAACATTATATTAATAACAAGTAGTTTTGTCAATATGTTTTTAACAAAAAGTTAATATCTTTATATAAAAAAAGAACTTAATAAATTAAGTCCTTTAATTCTAACTAAGAATATAGATTTTGACTTGCGTCTGCTTCTAATGCTTGAGCAGTATCTTGAGTTGCTTTACTAGCTTTAGCTATTGTATCAGCAAAATCTTGAACTAATGAAATATAAGCTTCAAATCTTTGTTTTTTCAAATCTTCAAAACTTGTTTCAAAAGTATCTGCAGCTGTACCAATAAAGTCACCATTCATAATTAAAGTTCTAACTACATTAGCGAATGTTTCTAAATCTTGTTCCATATTAGTACGACCAGTAACTATTTCATTAACTGCTGTTTCTACGCTACTAAATTTAATATTAGTATTAGCCATTATATCCACCGCCTACTCCAGCAACAATAGCTTCTTCATTATCTTCAACTCTTGTTGCAGCTCTTGAACAATAATCTGCATATCCACAAATTGCTTTGTACATTGCTTCTAGATTTGGTCTTTGTTCAATAATCTTATTAGCAATTACAGTTGCAGCTGGACTTGACCACTCACTTCCAACTAATGAATCTACAACTAAAAACATTTTTTCATATTCACTTTTAAATTCATCTGCTGCTTGTCTAATTCTATTAGAACCATCTGATAAAGCACCAGTACGTGCTCCAAAAATATCTCCTGACATTAATATCACCCTCCTATATGTTCTATTAATTAAAGTATAACAATTATTTTTTATATTTCCAAGAAAAATGTCTTTTACTTAACATTTCTAAACATTAATATCTAATAGTAACAATCTCACCAACAGAACTTTTAAATGAATCTGCTTCTGCTGAACCTGAACTTAAAGTCCCATAAGCAGAACTATCTGCTCCGGGAAGTCCTTCTAATAAATCTAATAATCTTTTATATTTTTTTGCTGTTGCTTCTGCTGTTGCTAACGAAGATTTTAACGATTCTAAACTAGTTGTTTCTTTATCTTCATCATAACCATTTATACGAGCTGTTAAACTATCAATATCGGATAAAGCTTTATCATAAATACTTTTAAAATCATCATAATCATCAGTATCTAACTTAGATTCTCCATCCATATAATTAGCTAAAGAATCATTAGCTGATTTAATTGCTGTAAGTAATGCATCTGCTGCATTTATTCTTTCTTGCATTAATATTGCATAATTGTTTAATTGTGTTCTTATTGCATCAAAAGAATCACCAACTAATACTTCTTTAGATGTTGAATTAAAATCTTTTATTGCATTCATTACTGCTTGAGCATCTTCTTTATCCCTTGTTAAATTTGTTATATTGGCAGAACTATTAGCTGCATCTAAATCTGATCTATTAACCAACATATTATTCACCTTCCTTTTTTAATTCCACTATTTCATTCATTTCTGAATATTCTGCTTTTAACTGTGATAACGTCATATTATTATAAGTTGATTCTTCCATAACAACTTTTATAGTATTAGTTTCTCTTACTACATCCGTACAATCATTATTATACAATGCCTTTAACTTATCTATACCATTCACTGCTTCTTGTTGTGTTGGATATTGATAATAATGATCAATGCCTGTTATCTGATTGCCCTCATAATGAACCACTATTTTATAGTTATCCTCTGTATTTTTATAAACCAATATATTTTGTTCTGTATCAGAATATAATTGACTATATTTATAAATTTTATCTTTCGTAACAGTTGTTACTTCTTCAACACTTTCACTATTCGTATAGCCACTACTTACTCCACTACTTATACCAGTAGCTAAAGTACTAGTTACTCCCGTATAAGAACTAGATGATGTTGTAGAAGCTTTAGTAGAAGTACTTCCACTATAGGAAGTACTAGCAGTAGCCCAACTATTACTAGAAGTATTTGAAGTAGTAGTTGTAGCAGTCGTAGTACTATTATTACTTATACTAGTACTATTAGTATAATAATTTATACTATTATTTAAATCTGCTGCTTCATTTTTCAAACTATCATTTATCTCATCAATTGAATTACCTATCTCTATAATTCTACTTGTATCTTTTTCTAAACAATTTAATGTTTTAGCACAAGAACTAAAATAAGCTTGTACTACATCACTTTCTGCATTAGGAATCTGTGTTGTACTACTATAATATTCCATACTTGTTGTACTTAAGAAATTAGAGTTTTTAATTGCTGCCCTAATAGTATTAATCTTAGTACCTAAAAAACTATTATTACACTTAAGTTCAGTATCCATAGTTCTTAATTTATCATAGTATCTAAAAGGATTACTAACTCCAGAAGTCGAGTTAAATTTCTCAGCTACTTCTTCTAGTGATATTTCATACCACTGACCACTATCCATATCATAAGTCATAAACTTATAAATATCACTATTAGCTAATTCATCTGACTCCCCAGTTACAAAATTAATAATTCCATTTTGAATAGCTTCTCTATTTAATGTTACATGGTCTCCATGTGAACCACTAACCCAACCAATTACTACATCTACTCCACCTTGAGCTAATTTCTTTTCATATTCAGAAATCGGTTCATTACTAGGTTCTATACAAAGAATTGCTGCTCCATTATCAGCTAACATATCAATTTGATCTTGTGTAACATTAACTCCTACTACATCAGTAAAAATTGCATTATGTGAACCATTATCAGGATAATTTTGAACAATGTTTACTAAAGTATTATAAGTAGCAGTTCCTCCTGCACTAAATCCCATTGTATCTATATTAGTTATTTCAACACCATTTTCACTAGCAATATTTTCAATTAATTCTAAATATTGAGCTCCACCTGTATTTTTATCTGCATAACAATTAGCTGTGTGAATTATAACCTGGTTAGGACTATGATTATTTATTAAATTCTGCATATCTGTAACATTACTAACTGGTCCACCTGAACCAGGATAATATATAAATGCCGATGTTGAAGTGTCTATCTCATCAGGAACATATAAATAAAAACCACTAAATTTATAATACATTCCACCATCTACTCGTGTTGGTTCTTCTTGTAATTCACTAACAGGTATTCCATATATTGTACTAGTGGTAGAATCATTACTCATATAATCCCTCCTTCCACAGACTTTATCTTAATTAGATTATAACATACATAAATCAAATATTAATCAAGTCCTATTAAAAGTTTACACAAAAAAACTTCAACATAATTGAAGTTTTTTATTAATAGTATCTTCTACCTATTTCTTCTTTATAAGGTAATTCACTTTGTACTCTTTCTGAAATTTTATCTAAAACTAATTTTTTATTTTTATACATTTCTAATTCTGGAACATCTTTATCAATAATTCTTACTCCATCTACAGAAGACATTGTTATATTTCCAGAACTAGTTAAAATGAAATATCTATCAATATATCTATATAATACATTAATATAATCGCCATATTTTGAACGAGCTTTCTTACCAACAAATTCAGCATTTGCAAGTGCTAACGATAAAGAAATACAATTACCTGTCATATCAGAAGCAGTCTTAATATTCTTAGTTCTAACACCATAAGTATCTTTATATCTACATTGGTATCCTTGTTCTAACATATATAAACTAACAAAAGGACTACCACAATTCTTAGATACATAAACATACCCAGGATTAAAGATTGCTGCTCTATTACATACATAAGCTAATAATTTTTCATCTTGTTCCAAGTCTTCAAACTTTATCCCAAACATATAAGACAGTATATCATAGTTTAATACACCATCTTTAAATGAAAATAATATATTTACTGCTTTATTAAAAATATTCATAACTTTTTTCATATCATCTTCATCTTCAATAGGATTTAAATATCTCATACAATTATTATAATAAGTAACTAAATGTATATATATTTCTTTTACATAAGAACCATTTGAAATACTTTTAATATTACTAGCTATTAAATCTGCCTGATCATGAAAATCATCATTATTAATATTCTGTTGCAATTCATCTAACTTCATTCTTAAGATTACAGAATCAATCCCTTCTGCATCTTCAATTAATTTTTCTAAGCGACCATTTCTAATTTGTAAATCAAAAGAATTTTCAAAAAGTATCTCAATATTTTCATACATCTGTTCAACTATTTCATTTTCTTTTGCATATTCAGAACTAATAATATTTAATATAGTATTATCAATTATTCCTAAAATATCTTTCTCTATAAGATTAAAACCACTATATAACTCGTATTTCGCTAAAGTATTATGTCTAATTTTTCTATTTAAGTCTTCAAGTGTTTCTTTCTTTATTCTATCCATCTGTTCAATAAACTTCGATAACTTTAAATCATAGTTAATCGACAAGTTCAATCCTTTTATATAAGGATATTTATTTAAGAAACCTTGATATAACTCTTTAGTATGAACATCATATTCTTCATCCAATTTTCTAATTATCGACTCTAATTCATACTCAGTTGTTGCAGCATTAATCATAGGTTCATATTTCTCTATTAAATTTTGTAACATAGTATGACAATATAATATTTCTTTATAAAGTTCATGATTTTTAAATTTACTTATTTTATCAACATAACTTCTAATAAGCATTATTGCTTGTTTCTTATATAATGCTAAATAATTTACAAAATTAACATGAGGTCTTGAATTAACATCATCTTTATAAATCTTTAATAATTCGTACGCTTCTCCTATTTCTTTAAATTTTTCTCCAGTAGGATCTTTTCCATGATCTGGATGCCATTCCATAGCTCCTTTTCGATAAGCTTTTTTTAGTTCTTCAGCTGTATAATCCCTGTTCAAACCTAAAATACTAAGAGCACGTTCAAAAGAAATCTTAAACATAATACTCCATCCCCTTTTTTCCAGGAGCATATATTAACATATAATTCATTTTTTGTAAAATTTAAAAAGACCTAAAGTCTTTTAACTTTAAGTCTTAAATATTATTCATCCAAGTACTATTATCAGCATCACTTGGCATTCTTAAGTCTCCTCTAGGAGATACACTTATTGTACCTACTTTAGGTCCATCCGGTAAACAACTACGTTTAAATTGTTGATTAAAGAATCTCTTAATAAAGAATTTTAACCATTTAGTAATTGTCTCTTCATCATACATTCCATCAAATGTTTGTAATGCAATATACTTAATCTTTTCTGGACTAGCTCCATATCTCATAAAATGATATAAGAAGAAATCATGTAATACATAAGGTCCAACTACACTCTCAGTTTGTTGTTTAATATTACCATCTTTATCAGGAGGTAATAACTCAGGACTAATTGGTGTATCTAAAATATCTAAAATAGTATTCTTACATTCTTCATTTTCTTCTTTTAAAGCAAAATATCTTACTAAATATCTTACTAATGTTTTAGGAATAGAACTATTTACAGCATACATACTCATATGATCTCCATTATAAGTACACCATCCTAGTACTAATTCAGATAAGTCGCCAGTACCAATTACTAAGCCACCTTCTTTATTAGCTATATCCATTAGTATTTGAGTTCTCTCTCTAGCTTGAGTATTTTCATAAGTAACACTTCTATCTTCAGGATCTAATCCAATATCTTTGAAATGTTGTAAAGAAGCTTCTTTAATACTTACTTCCATCATTGTTACACCATAATTTTTCATTAAATTAAGTGCATTATTATAAGTTCTTCCACTAGTACCAAAACCAGGCATTGTAACACCAATAAAGTTATCATTACTAATACCTAACTTTCTATAAGCTTCTATAACTACTAAGAAAGCTAATGTACTATCTAAACCTCCACTAATCCCCATAACACATTTCTTCATACCGGTATGTTTTAATCTTTTAGCAAGTCCACAAGCTAATATATTAACTATCTCAGAACATCTTTCATCTCTCTTAGATTCATCACTTGGTACAAAAGGATATATATCATATTTACGTAATAAGTTAGTATTAGTATCTTTAATATCAATATCTACTACTCTATAATCTTGACTAGCAGCTATTCCCATAAAACTAATATCTTTAATTCTATTGTTCATAAGTCTTTGGATATCCACATCACTAATTATATGATTAGTACTAAAATTAAATCTTTCATTTTCAACTAACATTGAACCATTTTCACTAATTCCTGCATATCCAGAGAATACTAAATCAGTAGTAGATTCATTTACTCCAGAAGAAGCATATATATACGCAGATACGGTCTTAGCAGCTTGCATATTAATTAAATTCTTACGATATCCATATTTACCAATAACTTCATTACTAGCAGATAAATTAAATATCATAGTAGCTCCATTTAAAGCAGCTTCTACAGAAGGTGCTTTAGGACTCCATAAATCTTCACATACTTCTATTCCAAAAGTAAACTTCTTATCATTAATATCTCTAAATACTAAATCTATTCCAATAGGTACTTCTTCTCCAAATAATTTAATAACTCTACTTCTTAAAGTATTACTAGTACTAAACCATCTCTTTTCATAGAATTCTCCATAATTAGGAATATATGTCTTAGGTACAATACCTAATACTTTGCCTCTATTTACAACAACACCACAGTTAAACATTTGATTATCACATACAATAGGTGCTCCTATAATAGAAATTATATTTAAATTAGCAGTTTCTTTTACTACTCTTTCTAATGCTTCCATAGATTTATCTATTAAGATATCTTGACTAAATAAGTCAGCACAAGTATACCCAGTTAAACATAATTCTGGAAATGTTACTATTTGTACTCCTTCTTTATCAAGTTTCTTAATTTCACTAATCACTTCATTAGTATTGAATTCTACATTTGCTACTTTTAATTCAGGTACTGAAGCAGCAACTCTTACATATCCATATTTCTTATTCATCGTAAATACCTTTCTTTCTTAATGTATATTCCATAAAAGCTATTTTGGAATTAGCATCTTTTATTCCTTCAGTCATAGAAGGATTTTTAATATATTCTAATATATCATCATATGTCATTTCAATATATTCTAGTCTTTCACCATCAGATTCTCTTTTTTCTTGTACTTTCTTACAACCTTCAGCTACATAAGTTCTAATTATTGCACTACTACATCCTTGATCTTGATAATGCCATTCTAGTTCATATACATTGTTTGGTTGGTAACCAGTCTCTTCAAGTAATTCTCTTATAGCAGCAACCTTAGCATCTTCATTTTCATCTACCATACCAGCAGGAAATTCTAAAACAACAGTTTCTTTAGTATTAGGTCTAGATTCTACTATCATTACGAAATTACCTTCTTCAGTTATCGGAACAATAACAACAGCATCTCCATTATCTTTTTTCTTAGTTATCTGATCACACATTCTAGTTGAACCATCATTTAACGTTACTTTATAAGTCTTTTTTCCTATATAACCTTCTTCGTAAGATGAAATTAATTCTTTCTTTGCAGTTTGTAAGTTATTAAAAGCACTTACCATCTTTCTTCTATTATTACTATCCATTATAACCACTCCGTATTCTATAAAGTAATTATAACCTTTTTTCTAATTTTTTATCAACATCGTATTCAACTTTTTGACTCTTAGCAAGAAGTATTAATTCCTTTTTTAGTTCTAATAATTTTCTAGTTAAGTCAACATAGTATCCATGAGGATTATCACTTCTCTTAACTTCTGGATATAATGTAGCCATCTCAGCTTCACAATAAGCTTGTTTTTCTTTAATAGTAGGATCTTGATATACTAACTCACCATTTTCAAATATAGTTTCTTGTAATTCTCTTACTTTATAATTCTTAATAGTTAAAGTATTATGTTCATTTAAAGGATCTATTAAAGTAAATTCATCTTCAGGAATATGTTCTTCATATAATGCTAGTACATCTCCTAAAGCATAGCCAGTTTCTTTATCATAGAATCTATAAACTTTTTTATAACCAGGATTAATTGCTTTAGCAACATCATTACTTACTTTAATTCTAGATACAAATTCACCATTCTTTTCAACAGCAACATTTTTATATACACAGCCTACTCTAGCTTTATCAGGTAATACTATGTTATCACCTAAACCAATTGAGTCCATTACAGCTCCTTGTTCTTTTAAAGCTTTAATAGTTCTTTCATTTAACCCATTAGATAAGCAAATCTTAACATCAGGTAAGCCAGCTTCTACAAACATTCTTTTAGCTTCTTTACTTAAGTAAGCTAAATCTCCACTATCAATTCTAATTCCCTTTAATTGATATCCATTAGGTATTAAGTATTCTTTAGCAATTCTAATTGCATTAGGAACACCACTCTTTAATACATCATAAGTATCTACAAGTAATATACAATTATTAGGATAAGCTTTAGCATAATTTAAGAATGCTTCATATTCACTATCAGCTTCTGTTACTAAGCTATGTGCCATAGTACCCATTACAGGAATACCATATTCTTGACCAGCTAAAACGTTACTAGTACCAACACATCCTGCTATAACAGCACATTTAGAAGCATCTACTGCTGCATCTGGTCCCATAGCACGTCTTGCACCAAATTCCATAACACCAACTGGTTGAGCAGCTTCTACTATTCTTCTAGCAGCTGTAGTAAAGCATATATTTTCATTTAAATAAGATAATAAGATAGTTTCAATAATTTGTGCTTCTATAATAGGAGCTTTAACTGTTACTATTGGTTCATTACCAAATACTGGAGTTCCATCTGGAATAGCATAAATACTTCCAGTAAATTTAAAATCTTTTAAGTAAGCTAAGAAGTCTTCAGTAAATTGTCCTGTACTTCTTAAATAAGCTATATCTTCTTCATCAAAGTGAATATTTTGAATAAATGAGATAATTCTATCTAAGCCACCCATTACGCCATATCCACCTTCTAACGGATTCTTTCTAAAGAATGCATCAAATACTGTTTCTTCATCTTTCTTACCAGCTTTAAAATAAGCTTGACTCATTGTTAATTCATAAAAGTCTGTCATCATAGTTAAATTTCTAGTCATATTAATTACCTTCTTTCATAGTTTTTACTAATTTAATTCCAGTATTCTCCATTACTGTATAAGCTCTCTTATTATTCTCATCTCTGTCGTGTACCTCTGGAATGTGAAATGTTTCTACTGCATTCTTAGGAACAATTATTTCTACATCCATATTTAATTCATCAAAGAAATTTCTTAAAGCAATTGCAAAGTTTTGAATACATATATCAGTACAACAACCTACAATTACTACTCTTTTTAAACTTACCATTTCCATTAACATTTCCATCATACCTGGAGCAAATAATGCACAAGTTGAATTCTTATAGAATAATCTATTAGCATACGCTTCATAGATTGCTAACTCTTTAATTGTTCTAGATTCTTTTTCATTATCACAATGTCCAGCATATCTTTTTAATTCTGTACTATCTTTTGTATGTTTATCATTTACTACGAAGAATCCTTCGCCTTTTTCTAAAATAGCTCTAATAATAGGAATAATATTTGGTACTATTTGTTTAATAGTTGGATCTGCCAAATTCCCTTCTTCACAAAACCCTACATTCATATCGATTAAAAATAGTGCTTCTTCAATTTGATTAATTTCTTTTTTTGTTTTCATATTTACCATCCTTTTTCTTATTTATATTTTATTAATAACATATGTTATTAATATAGTTATTATCTTTTTGATAATAACAAATGTTTTAATTTTTGAACGTCTATTGCGTTCTTGTTATTAACATTATATTAATATCTATTTCGTTTGTCAACTACTTTTTAACAAAAAATTAAAAACATTTAATATAAATAAGAAAATAGGATAAAAATCCTACTCTCCTATGGTAAATATAATACCTGTCCAATACTTAAATTAGTAGTTGGTAATTCATTTAAATTAATTAGCTCCGTTACAGTTGTTCCATTCTCCTTGGCAATCTTATATAAACTATCACCTGCCACTACCACATACGTTTTACTACCAACCTTCGGCACCAATAACTTCTGCCCTATACTTAACAAATTACTAGACAAGTTGTTAATATCTTTTAAATTATCCACAGTGGTTCCATACTTACGAGCTATTGCATATAAATTATCCCCTGACTTAACTACATACGTATCATAATCCCCACCTGTTACAACTTCACCAGTTCCACTAACTAATAACTTTTGTCCAATACTCAAATTATTACTAGTTAAATTATTCATACTTTTCAACTCATCAACACTTAAATTATATTCATTAGCAATTCCATACAAAGTATCTCCTGCTTTAACAGTATAATATACACCTAAATCATTACTACTACTTGTATCTTTAATTAACAGCTTTTGCCCAACACTAAGCATATTACTAGATAAATTATTTAGTTCCTTTAACTTATCCACTGTTAATCCATACTTTTTAGATATACTCCATAAACTATCGCCAGATTTTACAATGTAATAATTCTCATTAGCCATCTCTCCTGTAAATACATAAGTAACTCCTAAGTAATTAGCAATAGCTTTCACAACTGCTTCAGCATAATCTTTCCAATATTTTTTTAACAACTCCGCATCAGTAGCATTATCTAAAAAACCATACTCTACAATAATTGCTTCAGTATTACCTGTATTTCTATGAATAAAATAATAGTCCTTACTTGAATCTGAAGGATATCTTCTTTGATAGTACTTTCTAACTACTCTTCCACTATTTTCTAGTTCATTAGATATTTTTTTACTCAATGTGTCGTTATTACGTAAAGCATAAATAATTTCTGCTCCTTCACCGCCACCTGCATTAATATGATTACTTACTACAACAACGTCACTACCGCTACCATAAGGTTCTACTATTCTTTCAACTCTATCATTTGGTTCTATTGTTTCATCAGTAGTTCTAATTAAAGTATTAGTAATTCCTAACTCATCAAGTCTATTATGAATATATTGAGATATTTCTAAAGTCAAATCCTTTTCTGTAATCCCATTGCCAACTGCACCACCATCAGTTCCACCATGTCCCGCATCTATAACAACTTTCTTCATAAGTTCACCTCTCTATATTCTATGCATAAGAGTTTATTTAGACACAAAAAAAGCAACATTTTGTTGCTTTCTCTTATTTAACTATATAATACGGATCATCTAATGTTCCACTACCATTAATTGGTACTTCTTTTTTTAAGTTAATCACTGGTCTTATTGTCATCTCTTCATCAACAAATCCCTTATCAATACTACCTAGTAAATTGACATATCCAGAGAATGCACTACCTAATATCTCGTCATAATCAGTATCAATAATCCACCAATCATTCTCATTATACAAATAGTAAGCATCATTATTTGTATTAATTTCTCCACCAGCTCTTCTTACTTCACTTATATCAAGTAAACCTATTTTATAACTACCAATTTCCAAACATTCACCATTCTGATAATTAATACAATATTCACTATCTAAAATATATTCATCAACACTGCTTAGATTTTCCTTATACCAAGATGATAATTCTTTCATAACTACACTATCTTGATATTTAAAATTACTATAATCAGTATTATAAGCATACAACTTATTACTATTAATACCAGATTGTTTAATAACCTTTACACTCTTATCTTCATTAATAGCAACAATTCTCCATAATTCATTATTAATAACAATATAATTGTTTTCTACATTCCCATTAAAATAATATTCATTACTAGAATTATCATAGAACAAACCATCTATTTCATCCATCTCAGTAACATCATATATTGAATTATTATTAATAACTTCTTCATACAAAATCTTACTATTATTCGTTTTATCACTATACGAAGTATTAAAATTCATCATATACACACCAACTGTCAATATAACTACTAAAATTATTATATAACCTCTTTTAGCTAAAAATTTCTGCATAATCAATACCTCCCTTAATTATCAATTTTATTGAATTCATATATCTTTTTAGATAAATCTTGAACTACCGATTTAAAATTACCATTACCATGTTTAGTTAATATAACAACTAAATAAGGATTATCCGAATAAACTATTCCTACATCATGAAAATAACTACCATAATATCCATATTTGTGCATTGTTGTTGGAATACCATCAAATAATAAATAATTACAATAAGTATTTATAAAGTATTTTTTCAATTCACTACCTTTACTATTGGTATTTATGAATTTATACAAGTATTTCCAAATAGCAATTTGATCTTTTACAGTTGTATTTCCAAAGTAATCACTATTAGATCTAGTCAAGAAATTACTTGCTCCCAGTCCTCTTCCATAAGCACGTAGATTTTCTATACCTATTAAATCAACTATTTGGCGATGAGCTGTATTATCACTTACTGAAATAGCTTTTTCTACTTTTTGTCTTGTTGCTTCATCAAAATCTAATTTTTCATATACATACAAAGCACCAACAGTTTTAACCAAACTAGCGCCATAATAAACTACTTTTTCATTATACAAATATGTATAACCTGTATTTAAATTAACATATCCCAAACTAACATTATAGTTTTTTTCTTTGATATAAGCTTCCAAACTATCAATATAATCATCTTTACTTACAGTATCAAATACTACCGGTTTCTTTACCTTTACTGTTCTACTAGCTGTCCCAACATTACCAGATTCATCTTTTACAGTATATGTAACGTTGTATGTACCTTCTTTAGAAGTATCTATATTATGACTTATAACAACTTTATCGGAAGAAATTTCATCACAATTATCTGTAACGGTAACTCCATATTCCTTGTATTCATCATTTAACTTTAAAGTTATAGTACTAGAACCCTTCAACTTAATAACAGGTTTTGTAATATCTATTTTTTCTATATTCCTAGACTCTTCAGTGCTATTATTCGCAGAATCAACTACATTATAAGTAATAACACTACTTTCTTCCTTGATTATAACTTTATCTGTAATATCTCCGTCATAATTATCAAGAGCTTCATATCCTTCTTCTACATACTTTTCTTTAGGACACAACTGAATACTTTTACTACCTGTTAAAGTAATCACTGGTGAAACAGCATCTACAACTGCCACACTTCTCTCTTCTGTATAAGTTTTATTATTATAATCAATCTGATATATTACTTTGTATTCTCCAACAATAGAAGTATCTACTTTCTCCTTAATAACAATATCATCAGATAAATCAATACAATTATTAAGAGAACACATTTTAGCGGTCGCTCCTAATTCTGTATATTCATCTTCTAAATTAAGAACTATACTCCGTTCACCACTTAATGTTATTATCACTTTTTCATTATAATAATATATAAAACCTATAATAGAGAAAATAATTAAAATAACCGAAACCACTCCTATTATTAATTTCTTTTTCATAAGCTTCACCACACTAAGATTATAACATAATACTAAAACAAAAAAAATAAAACAGCCATAGCTGTTTTATTTAATACATTCTTTTAATAATTCTGCAATATATTCAGAAATTAATAATATTCGTTCTTTCTTTTCTAAAATATCAAGTATTTCTTGTTTACTTAAATTCTTTTCTTTATTCATATATCTATCTAACAATAAATTAGAATAACTTCTAATAATACCTTCTCTATTATTTTCAAGTCTTACTAATTCAGTACTAATACTATCAATTTGATCTTCTAAATCAGTCAATTCTAACATTTTCTTTTTATAATCTTCTGAATTTATTTCTAACTTATCTAATTCATTCTTTATATCATTAATCTTTAATTTTAAGATAGCTATATTCAATTCTTTACCTGTAATATCTGGTTTTAATCTTTCAATATCTTCAAATATCTCATCAACTTCTTTAATACGTTCTTTAGCACTCTTTATCAACTCATCACAATCATCACCATGATAAGAATAAGTATTCTCTATATTACCTTCACCAACAAATTTATGTCTTGTCTTCAATTCATTTTTCGAAAATAAGAAGAAACGTAATTGATCAAAGAAACCATGAAAGTTAATTAAAGTATCCCAAGCTATATCACAATAATAATCTTTATTATCTAATGTAACTCTTAATACTGCATAATCAGACTCTCCTAATAATGAACATACTTTTTCACCATTAAAATATCCAATTACATCAGTTGCTCCCATTGAATATACTACAGAAGATTTTATTCCTACAAAACTTAACAACATTTGAAAAGCTTTAGCTAGAGATAATCTTCCACCTCTACCATAACTAAATACTTTATTAACATTACTTATTAAAGAAAGATTTTCTCCTTCTGGATCATCTTCATTAACAAATTTCATATTATTAATAACCCATGTATATAATACACAGAACTTCATAAGATCATTATCAGTTGAATAAACATATCTTGAAGCAATATACGAAACATGTTTTAACAAAGAGTCTATTTCTGAATTAGAATATTCATAAGTATTATATTTTCTTAGTCCAATTGATTCAATCCAAGTAAATCTATCTAGTAAAGAAACATCTATCTTCAAATCATACAAAATATTAACTATATTTACATAATAAGTTATATCTAATGTTACAATTGCATCTTCATTAGCTAACAATAAATCAACAATCTGTCTAATATTCGCATAATCTTTATTATCATAAAAAGTAAATCTCTTTATTTTTTCAATTCCAACAATATCTAATAAGTTATCATTATGAATTAAGCAAAGCTCTTCTAAGTTTTTAAACAAAGATAAATTAAGTAAAAATAAAGCATTTTGTTCTTTTATTTTTAAACTTCTTAAATTAGGCATTTTTTGCCCTATAAAAAGTATATCTTCATTATTTATTGAAGGAAAAGAATCTAATTCTAGTTCTTCTAACTCTTTAAAATAATCTAAATATGGTAAGTCTCTCTTTGATAACCTTAATGAAAGTATTGTCTCTAATTCTTCTTCTAAAAACTCTGTATTATTTATATCTTTCTTTAAAATATCATTTAATTGTTTACTCAAAGGCCCTACAATCTTCTTCATAAGCTTCACCCATCTCTATTCTTACCAATATTATATCATCATATAAAAAAAAAGTCTTATAAAAGACTTTAATCATTGTAAATACTTGATAAATCCCTAGCTTGATATGTCCCTGATAAAGAAGCATAAGACCTTGTTTGCATAATAACTCCACTATTACTTCCGGAAGCTTCTACAACAAGGAACTGTTGTGTTTCAGGATCATTATCTACTATCATAACAACGTGACCTTTTCCACCAGAATTATATACAAGAATATCTCCTTTTTGAGCATCCTCATATGAAATTTGTGTTCCAACGTTTATTAATCCTGCTGTAGTCTTAGTATTAAAAGTTGAACTAGCTCCTTGGTTAATAGCCCAAGATGCAAAAGCACTACAGTCAGTACCAGTTGCTACATGATCAACATCTGTTACAGTAGTATGACCACCACCCCAGTCATAGTCTAATTTTAAACCAACGTCTGCTGCCATATCAATAATTCCTAATGCACAGTTAACTGCCGCATCACGACCTGAATATTGACTTTTAATTTCACTGATTCGAGCATCAACTTCTTCTTGAGAATAGTAATTATATAAACTACTTTTCCCACTATCAGGAATCTTAGTCAATGTTCCTGAATTAAATAATGTTAACATATCAGCCAAATCAACAACATAATCATCATAATCTGTAGAAACTTCATGATTTACCACTTCATATTTAGTAGATACAGTTGAAAAACCACTAACAATAGCTCCAATATCAGAGCGTAATGTATTATTAGTTGTTTGTAATTGACTAATTTGACTTCTCAAACTGCTTATTGTTGAAGCATTATCTTCATTATCTGTTAAATTATTTAATTCTTTTTGCAAAGATTCAATTTTTTCTTTATTATCTTTATATTGTTGTAGTTTATCTAAAGCATCAGCTAATTTAAGAGCTAATTCTTTTTGTGAACTAATACTTGTAAGAGATTCTGCTAACTTGGTTGATTGTGTACTATAAGCATCTCCGCTCCAAACTCCATCGAATGAAATTCCTTTCACGCTAGAAAGAACTGTATCAACAGTTTTTGCTTTATTTCTTATGGAGCTAGCAATACTACTATATCCCATACACAACGCCTCTATTCTTTTAATTATAGAATTCTGTTAAATCTCTAGCTGAATACTTCTTATCTTGTAAAACAGAATATTTTATTTCTGTTAGAACTACCCCTCGATCTTCTCCGCCAGCTTCCGCCACCAGAGCACTATTAGTTTCTGGATGATTTTCCACTACCAGCATAACATGACCACCTCTACCCGAATATTTTAAAGTAAAGATATCTCCTACCTGTGCTTGTGAATAATCAATCTTAGTACCTAAATTAACAAATTCTGATGTACTAAAAGTTTTATCAACTTTATCTGATCCCTGACTAATCGCCCAAGAAGCAAATGTACAACAATCAGCTCCACTAACAACTTCATCTAAAGTCATCAATGAATTAGTACCTCGTCTCAACGTATAATTAAGTTTTTTATCAACCTCTGCAGCCATTTGAATAATACCTAAAGCACTATTCACAGCTGCATCCCTACCTGTATATTGACTTTGAATTTCTGCCATCTTTTCATAAACTAACTCCTTAGAGTAGTAGTCATACAGACTCTGCCTACTACCATCAGGAATTTGTTTCAATGAATCAGAAGCAAACAAACTATATAAACTATCTAAGTCTACAATATAATCAACATAGTCAGTAGTTGGTTCATATGTTATAACTTCATAATTAGTAGTAACTTCATTAAATGAAGAAAGATACTTATTTATTTCAGTTTTTATAACACTATTAGCATTTTCTAAACTACTTATTGAAGATTTTAAACTATTAATTGTATTTGCATTTTCGGTTGTATTATCTAAATTTGATAACGAACCTTGTAAACTAGTTATTTTTTCTTTATTATCTTTGTACTGTTGTAATTGTTCTAACATTAAAACAAACTCATTAATTTGATTTGCTTCTATATTATAATTATCAATAGTACTTTTTAATTTAGCTTTCAAGTTAGTATGAGCATCTCCTTGCCATACAGTATCAAAACAATTGTAATCTATAGCAGTGACAGCTGTTACAAAATTACTTAAATTTGTTTTAATAGTATTAGCAATTTCTTTATAACTCATAATACTCTCCTAAATTATTGTTTTTGCATTGTATCTATTACTTTCAACAAGAAAGATTCTACTTGTCCCATATCATTATGTTTATTCTTAGCTGAGTTTAAGCAATTATTCATAGCGGTTTCAAAACCATTAGCAGAATTACCTTGCCAATCATCTTTTAAATCAGCAACTGCTGTTGAGAATTGATCAAGAATATCTCCTGCTGCACTATTTATTTCAGACATTTTTGTACTCCAACCTGTCAAAGCCTCAGTTTCAACATAAACTGCAGTATCAGTATAATTTGTATTACTCATAATTATTACCCCGAATATGCTCTTTCTAGCTCTTCACCACTACTTGATTTACTGCTTAAGTAATTTACATAGTTTTCCATTGAAGAAGCAAGTGCTTTATATACATCAATATAAGAATTACATGTTGTTATAAATTCAGTTTTAACAACAGCATCTTTCCAAGCTGTACTACCATTAATAGAATTTACTAATGTAGTAATTTCTATTATTTTGTCTTTATAATCACTTATTAGCGTTCTCATTTTAGATACAGAAGCCGCAACTCCTTCTGGTCTATGTATATAAGTATCTGCCATAAAACTCATCTCCTAGAAAAAAATCTTTTTATAAACATGTTATAAAAAGTCTTTTTTTATTATTGTGCTTCAGAAACATTAGCAATTGTGATAATGTCGTTTGAAGATTTAGTAATTTGCTCATAAGCATTATTAAATATAGCTCTAAAATCATCTAACTCTGCTCTTAATTGAGCTGGTCTATTATCACCTTGATACATACCTGTTTCAACATTATCAACTTCTTCCATACGTGCAGAAACTTCGTTTAATAATGTTTGCATTTCATCAGCTATTTTTTTCATTTCTTGAGCTTTTGCTCTAGCCTCTGCTGGGCTTAATTTTAAAATACCATCTGCCATTTAAATTCCTCCTTACTTTACGGATTAAATTATCCTAATGGGTTAGCGCTATTAATTGCACTCTTAAGTTCAGCTTCATCAGAATCGATGTTTGTAGCTGTTTTACGAATTAATTCAGTACATTCTGCGAATGTTGAAGAATATCTTTCAAAAGCTGGTCTTTGACTTACAACTTTTTCTTCGAAGTCAGTAGACAAACCTCCTTTAAATTCTTCTGAACCAACAAATTGATTTACTAAGTTATAAAGTCTAGCTACTAATTCATCGTAGTTACTAGCTTTTTCATCCATATTAGTAGACCAATCTCTCATTAATTCTGTATTGTGACTAACTATTGCCATCAAACTTTCCTCCTCTACTATCCACATTATATCATTAACTTTTCTCAAGATAATGCTTTTTTAAAAAATCTTACATAAACTTTACTATTTATACCTATTTCCAGTAGGTGAAATCATATTATCGCTATAACTTGTTGTACTATTTGATCTAAAACTTAAGTATTCATGATTTCTTACCCCAGCAAGCGCATCTGCTACCGCTTCTTTTACTGTATCTGGCGCATTACCATTCATATATCTTTCGTAACTTCCGTGTTGATATACAACAAATTGATTTGGTGCAGTTGCTTGCGCTATTGGATCAGTACCATGACTTCTTATCCAATTAGGAGCTTCACACCTATTTAAAATAGTAGTAATAACAGCTAAAGCATCATCATATGATTTATCACTTTCTGCTGCTACTATTGCACATAATAACTCAATATCTTCATCACTCAATTCATATGCCAAGTTACCAACAGTAACTTCGAATCCCGCTTCTAAATTGTTATGATATTTACTAACATCTATATTAGGATCACCTGATGAAATAGTAACTTGTGTAGTAGCAACTCTCTGATATCCACCACTAGATGAACTACTAGAAGAACTACTATAACTTGAACTACTTCCAGAACTGTAACTATATCCTGAACTACTGCTAGAAGTTCTATAACTTAATGTAGTCGCAGCAGTTGTCACCGCTGTAGTAGCAACAGCAGTCTTCGTTACAGCATCACTCCAACTTGTCGTTGTTGCCCCAACTACATCGCCTGCATCAGTTCCTTTAAATTTTGAATACCATTGTTCAGCAGTTGCACATCTATTATTTTGAATGGCTTCATAAGAGTCAGCAGAAATCTCAACATATTTATGAAAATAATAAGCTGCATCAGAAGCACTATCTGTAGTATAAAAACCTGCTGCATTTAGCTTTTGACCATAAGAAGTATTTGGATCTAATGATTCTGACCACAAATATTCAAGTTGAAATTGTAAATCACTTGGATCAACCCCAGCTTTTGCTGCTGCATCTTCCAAGGCGGTTCTTCTTCCAAAACTCCATTGAATCAATCCATAACCAATACCATTAGCAGTTTCTTCTATTCCAGGATTAAATCCACTTTCGGCTTGAATATTACCTAAAACACCTGCTGCTGCCGCATCAGTTAAACCTTTATATTTCAAGAAATTCCAAATAACTCTTGCATTTCCTTCAGCTGAACCATCCGTTTCAAATATATCTTCATAAGCGATTGCATCACTACTAAGAGAATCTCCATTAAAATCATCTATATCAAAACCTGTAATTTGTGTTACATAATTCTTAATATTTGTTACAACTGTTTCTAAATCTTTTGATACATTAGATAAATTACTAGACAAAGTACTTGCTGCACTAGCAACATCTATTCCATCATAATTCGAAATACCACCTAAAGATTCTTTTAAATCATCAGTAGTTCCAATTAACTCTGTAGATTCACTATTAAGTTTTACAGTAAGATTAGCTAATTCACTCTTACTTGTAATTTCTGTTGCCATTTTACCACCTCTATTATAGATTCATTATAACATACAAAAAAAAATAAGAATATAACTCTATTCTTATTTTTACATATTACACTACATATATCTATTACCAGTTTCAGTAATCATATTATCACTATATTCAGTAGACACATTAGATCTAAAACTTGTATAGTTATGATTTCTTACTCCAGCTAAAGCATCTGCAACAGCTTGTTGAACTGTCTCTGGTGCATTACCATCCATATATTTTTCATAAGTACCAAGTTGATAAACTGAATATTGATTTGGTGCAGTTACTTGTGCTATTGGATCTCTTCCATGACAATTAATCCAGTTAGAAGTTTCACATCTATTAAGTATAGTTGAAACTACTGCTAGTGCATCATCATATGATTGATCACTTTCTGCTGCTACTATTGCACATAATAATTCAACATCTTCTTCACACAAGTCATAAGTTAAGTTACCAGTTGTAACTTCAAATCCGTTTTCAACATTATTATGATATTTAGAAATATCGATATCTGGATCATCAACCACTCCAGATTTAATTGTAAAGCTCTTAGAAGCAGAACGTTGTGTTCTACCATTAGCACTAGTTTTTCCACTAGGAGTTACTAACATTGAACCATTTATATCTCTACTATCTCCAACATATTCAGATGGATCCCAAATACCATAAGAGTTTTCTGCTGTAGCACCTGCTATAGCACCACTCATTGTAACAAATTCAGTAGTTCCTGTTGAATTAGAATTTGAAGAAGAACTACTTCCTGGAGTATAACTACTATATCCAGAATAATAAGAAGAATTGCTTGAATTACTACTTGCTTCAGTATTTGAACTACCTGCTGTCCAATCTTTTGTTGTTGCTTCAGTTGCTGGTTCAGTTGCCGCTACTACTGGTTCAGTTGCAGTCTCCTCTTCTTTAATAATATCTTGACTAAAGATAGACTCTGTAAAATCATCCATATCAAATTCAGCTATTGCATTAGCATAATTTGTAATATTTGTTGATACAGCTTCCATATCTTGAATTATAACATCTAAATTGTTTTTTAATATTTTAGCTGGTCCAGTTACATTTATACCATCATAATCAGCTGCCCCATCTAAAACAGATTTCATTGCATCCATATCACTTTTTAAAGTCGCTATTTTAGATGACAAATCACCAGAAATGGTTTGTAATTCTGTCTTAATTACTTCAGTTGCCATATAAATCACCTCTATTATCAAGATTATAACACAAAAAAAATAAGAACTTAACATATTCTTATTTTTTTTACACAAAATAGTTATTCTACAATTTCTCCAACCAAGTCATACTCATCAGAATCAATAATTTTAACATCAACAAATTCATTAACCATATACTCAGGATTATATTTAATATATATAGCACCATCTTCAGAAGGAACATCCATATAACTTCTTGCTATATAGTATTCACCATCTTCGGTAATATTTTCAATTAAACATTCATAAACTTGACCAACTTTATTTTTTAGATTATTAAAACTAACCTCCTGTTGAATTTCCATAATAGTATCTCTTCTACTATTCTTAACATCTTCTTCTACTTGGTCTTTAAACTTAGCGGCAGGAGTTCCATCTTCAGCACTATAAGCAAAAGCTCCTAGTCTATCAAACTTACTTTCCTTAACAAACTCTACTAATTCATTGAAATTATCTTCTGTTTCACCAGGAAAGCCCGCTATTAAAGTTGTTCTTAATATAACATTAGGTATCTCTTTTCTTAACTTAGCAATTAAATTTCTTATAGTATTACCATCGCTCTTACGATTCATTCTTCTTAATACATCATCTGATATATGTTGAATAGGTAAATCAAAATATTTACATATTTTATCATTCTTCTTGACTACTTCAATCAATTCATCATCAATAGATTCTGGATAACTATATAAGAATCTAATCCATTTAATACCATCTATCTTACATAAATCATCAAGTAATTCAGCTAATCTAGCTTTACCATATAAATCAATACCATATTTAGTAGTATCTTGAGCTATAACAACAAGTTCTTGTATACCCTTCTTAGCTAACATATTAGCTTCTTCTAATATATCTTCATATCTTCTAGAAATATATTTACCTTGTATATAAGGAATAGCACAATAAGTACAATAATTACTACATCCTTCAGCAATCTTTAAATAAGCCATTACATCTCCAGTAGTTAAAACTCTATGTTTATAAGATAATTTATCTTCATCTTTATTTCCATTAACTAAATTATCTACTTTCTCCCATAACTTATCATAGTCTCTAATACTTACAAATAAATCTACTTCAGGTATTTCTTTTCTTAATTCCTCTTCATATCTTTCAACTAAACATCCAGTTACAATTAAATATTTACATTTATCTTCTTTATAATCTGCCATTTCTAATATTGTTTGAATACCTTCATCTTTAGCAGATTCAATAAAACCACATGTATTAATAAGTATTATCTCAGCATCACTAGGATCACCAACTATTTCATAATTATGTTTTTTAAACAAACCAATAATCTCTTCTGTAACTACAAGATTCTTTGAACATCCTAAAGAAACAAATCCTATTTTCATAAACTTCACCCCAAATTCAAACGTATTATATCACGTATAATGTAGATAGTAAATTGATGAAGTTGCAAATCATCTTTTT
>CAVAGO010000019.1:0-30114 GCA_963588075.1 bacterium
TCTTATAATTTTATCATTAATTATAGCATTAGGAGCTCAAGCTTATATAAATTCAACATATAAAAAATATAGTAGGGAAATATCTAAAAGTGGTAAAACTGGTGCCGAAGTAGCTAGAATGATTTTGGATAATAATGGATTATCTAATGTTGAAGTTCAAGAAGTATCAGGATATTTAAGCGATCACTATGACCCTAAATCTAAAGTAGTAAGATTATCTACTTCTAACTACAATAATAATAGTATCAGTGCTATCTCTGTAGCTAGTCATGAATGTGGTCATGCTATCCAAGACAAGGAAAATTATTCTTTCCTTCGTTTTAGAGCTTCAATAATACCTTTGGTAAACTTCTCCAGTTATGCTAGTTATATAGCTATTTTATTAGGTTTTCTTTTTGGCTCATTTGGTTTAATCTGGATTGGTATTATAGCTGAACTAGTAATTCTAGCATTTCAATGTATCACATTACCTGTTGAATTCAATGCTAGTAAAAGAGCATTAAAAGAATTAGAAAAATACACACTACTTAATAAAGATGAATTAAAAAAAGGTCAAAAAGTTTTAACATCAGCAGCTCTAACTTATGTCGCTAGTGTTGCAACAGCTATTATCGAAATATTAAGATTATTCTTATTAGTAAGTGATAGGAGAGATTAAAATGCAATTTCCTAATGGTGAATTACCAAGTTTTAAATCTATCATAAATCAATTAGTTGATTCCTTAAATAGATTTTTACTTGTTGTTTTATTAATCCTTATAGTCCTAACATTTTTTATTAGAACATTCATTTTAGACATTTTAAAATTTATTTTACTAGGTATTATAATTTTTCGTTTAGTATCTAAAAATAAATATAAACGTTCTAAAGAAAATCAAACTTATTTAAAAATAAAAAAAACTATATTAAAGCCTTTTAATAATATAGTAAGAAATTTCAAAGACAGAAAGAAATACGTTTATAAGAGATGTTCAAAATGTAAAACTACTTTAAAATTACCTTTACCAAATAAAAGAGGTATTAATCATGCCAAATGTCCAAATTGTCATGAAAGAGTAACATTATTTACATTAAGAAAAAAACAACCAGAAAAAATAAAAGTCGAAGTTATAAAAAAGAAGTAAATGCTACATGTGTTTACTTTTTATATGCTATAATTAAAACAAGGATGTGATAATATGAAAAATAAAATATCAATAAACTGCCATAGTAGTATAAAAATAACAGGAGAAGCCATCATTTACTTTGATCCATATAATATTGAGACTAAAGTAAACGATGCTGATTATGTTTTCCTAACTCATGATCATTATGATCACTTAGATATTCAATCACTAAAAAATGTTATGAAAGAAGAAACTTTAGTTATAATGCCAACATCAATTTCATTAACAGCTTTAGAACCAGTAGTAAGAAAAGACCAAGTAATTGGTGTATGTCCTAATGAACATTATTTAATAGGTGGTATGAATGTTTATACAATACCAAGCTATAATATTAACAAAGACTTTCATAAAAAATCCTATAATTGGGTAGGTTATAATATTGAAATAAACTCTGAAAAAATCTATGTTGCCGGAGATACTGACTTAAATGAAGATATTAAGAAAGTTGATTGTGACGTTGCTATTATTCCAATCGGTGGAACTTATACAATGAATTATTCAGAAGCTGCCGAATTAATTAACACTATTAAACCTAAACACGTAATTCCATCTCATTATGGTACTATTGTCGGAGAACTAGAAGATGCTGAAGCATTCAAGAAACTTTTATCTGAAGATATTGAATGTCATCTTTTAATACAATAATATGTTATATATAAAAAAAGCCAACATTGATGATCTTGATGAAGAATTTAATTTCACATCAGAACTTCCTTTCTTAGAAAGTGGATTTCGCAATTTCTTTTATGGCATTCCTAAAGAAGAATTTCGTGAAAAATGTATTGAATATGAAATAAATCTTTCTTTATTATCAGCTCCATTGGGCCAAATACTTCCTATGACAACTTACTACTTATGGCTAGATAATAAAATCATCGGTATCTTCACTGTTATTCATGAATTAAACGAACATCAAAGAGAAAGAGATGGACATATTGCATACGCAGTTTTAGAAAAATATCGTGGTCAAGGTTACGCAACTAAAGGTTTAAGTATGGTTATTGAAGATGCTAAAAATTATGTTAAAGAAGATGAAATATACATGCACACAACTAAAAACAATCAAGCATCTCTAAAAGTAATGTTAAATAACGGCGCATATATTGCTAAAGAAACAGAAATAGACTATTTTACAAGAATTAAATTAAATAGATGACATAAGTCATCTTTTTTTGACTAAATAAGAATCTTTAAGTATAATAAACACCATCAAAAAGGGGGAATTATTTATGCAAGCAACATCTTTAATCGAACAAATTCAAAAACGTGGTTACACGGTTCCAGATATAATAATTCCATCCCCAGAATTACTAAATATAAAAGATTTAATTGATACCAATAACACTTCAACAATTCTCCCTCAGCCAAGAAAACTTCGTTATGTCTTAACAAGAAGTAGAGAATTCTTAGATTCTCATTTTCAAATAAAAGAAGTTCCTTACTATCATGAAACCAAAATAGGACCATTATGTATCGAAAAGTATGGAACAATCCATCCTTATGGTTTACCAATAACTCGTATAAAAGGTGAAGATTCTTTTTATGGAAGTCTAAGAGAAGTACTAGATTTTCAAGATGGTATTATCACCAAACAATCATACAAAGGAATTGAACTAGCAAAAAAAACAACTGATTTATCAGCATTATCTTATACTCACGAAATAACTCATTCACAGTTGAATCACGTTAAAGGTTTAATAGCAGATTATTCTAATATAGAATTTTTAAGTATCTTCTTAGAAACACTTCAATCTTACGAAACAAGTGATAAATTACTAAGAATCCATGATTCAGAAAGACTATCTGAACTAGCAGGAATAATCAATGAATTAGAAAAGTATCATACTAGTACAGAAGAAGATATCAAAGCAGTCCTAGTAGAAGGAAGCTCCTATGCCGAATCTACTTTAAAAGCTTATAACTTATTTATAAGATACTATAATAGTTCTCTTGCAATCAGAAAAGAAATTCTAAGTGACATTCAAAAAATATTTAATCAAGAAATATCTGTTGAAGATTTTCTTACTAAACATGAAATTACATTTGATAATAGTCAAAATGTAAAAAGTTTATCTAATTATTTAAGAAGATAGGTGAGTAATATGGCAACAATAAGTAAAGACGAAGAAATCATAAAAAGAGGTTTAATAGCAAATCCCTCTATAATAAATCCATCTGATAAATTAATAGAAACCTTAAAATTATATGAAACTCTTCCAATAGCTCATAAAAATTATGAAGTACATACAATGACTATTGAAGATGCTTTATATGATGCTCAAAAGTTTCTTATGTACTATTATAAATTACATAAAGTACCATCAGTTAGTATTCATAAATTACTTGGTCATCAAATCCATATTGGTAGAACAGTTAATCCTTTAAAACTACCAGTAAACCTAGTTCCAAGTGATGATATATTTTCAGGTTCTGTAACAGAGATTATTACAAATCGAAATCCTCATATTATATTCAGTGGAATAAACTTAAATGGTCAAACGACTGAACAAACATCATCTTCCTATGTTCATGAAATAACTCATACTCAATTAGACAGATTAAAAGGAAGTATCCAAGAATACTATAATATGGAAGTGTTAAGTATCTTTAACGAATTATTCCATGCTTCAATATTAGATAATGACGAAAGAATTCTAAGACTTAATGATTCAAGAAGAATCTACGAAATGAGTATTACTGCTCAAGAACTAAGAGATCACCACGATGGTAAAAGTCCAATGTCCAGAGATGAGTTATTAGATTGTTGTAAGTATTTAATCTCCGACTTAAAAGCTTACCAGTTATTTGCTATTTTTTATTCAGCAAGTGACACTTTAAAAAATGAAATCCTAGATGATATTCAATCTATATTTGATGGTTTTATGACTGTTGAAGAATTACTAAATAAATACGAGGTCACTTTAGAAAGTCTTGAAAATTCTCCTCAAATATTAAAATATTACAAAAGATAGTAGGTGAAACTATGAATATTGTTGACGTTGAAACAGAAATAAAAATGCACGGTTATGAACCCTTAAATGGTGTTATGGTACCAAGTGAAAAAGTCCTTGATTTCGCAACTTTCATTGAAGACTTTGATATTCCAAGTAAACCATTTTCACTAGGTCCTTCTACTCAAAAAGAAGTTTTACTTAATACAAAGGCATTCTTTAATAAACGTTTCAAATTACATAAAATACCATATAAAGGAAACATTCGTGCTCGTCTAGACACTCCATTATTAAAATATATTCCTGGTCAAGATGTACCATTATTTCTTTATAATAATTTAGTAAGATATGTTCATCCATTCCACTTACCAGTAAGTTTTACTAATGCTGATATGACACAATGTATGGTAGTAGAACACGCAACATATATAGTTAATGATGATTTCTTAAAAAGAATGGTAATCTCATATCGTGGTATAACTCTTCCAGAACAAATTACTGAATTAACAGAAAGTTCTTATGTTCACGAACTAACACATACTCAATTAGGTCAAAAGGGTATTATAAAAAACTACTATAATAGTGAAATACTAAGTATCTTTTTAGAAATTCTAAATGTCTATGAATCATCTAAGAGTGAAAAACTATTAGGTTTACAAGATGCCATCCGTTTAACAGAATTATATGATGCTCTTTACTCTTTAGAAGAACAAGCTAAAGGAGTAGCATCAATTGATAAAGATACCTTAATAAATTACTCTAAGTATTCAGAATCAATTATAAAAGCATATGGTTTATTTATAAACTATTACTATGGTAGTCCAGCTTTAAGAAAGTACATCTTAAATAGTATTCAAAACATCTTCGATGGCAATCTATGTTTAGAAGAATTACTAGATGAATTCGAACTAGGTATAGACCAAGTACTAGATGATAATCGTTTAATAAAATACTTTACCAGATAAAAGTCTTAATATAAGACTTTTTTTCTTTGTAAACATGCTATAATAATTTCAAATAGAGGTGGTACTATGAAAATATATGTAATCGGTCCAACCGGTAGTGGCAAAACAACTTTATCAGAACATCTATCTAAAAAGCATAAAATAAAATGTTATGAACTAGATTTACTTGTCTACGACGATGAGCATGACCACGTTAAAAGACCAGACAAAGTACGCGAAAAGATGTTCAACGATATCTTAAAAAAGAAAAACTGGATAATCGAAGATGTAGGGCGTTCAAAGTTTGAAGAAGGTCGTAAACAAGCAGACATCATCTACTACATTAATATTCCTAAAATAGTAGTATATAAAAGAGTAATAACTCGTTGGATAAAACAACGTTTTGGTAAAGAAAGATACAACTATCCACCAACCTTCTGGCAACTATTTGATATGTTAAAAGTTACTCGTGGTTACTTCAAAAAAGAACCATTAAAAAAAGAATCATTAAAACCATATGCAGATAAAGTAAAATATTTAAGTTATAAAGAATTAAATGAATTGGAGAAATAATATGATTATTATAAAAGAAAATATTGATAACATAGATGAGTATAATTATTTATATGATGAAGTGGGTTGGGGTTCCTACGATTATGAAATATCTAAAAAAGCTCTAAGTAATAATGTTTATTCTGTAAGTATCTATGACGATAATAAGATAATCGGTTATGGTAGAATCATTGGTGATAGCATAGTATTTTTATATATCCACGATATAATGGTTCATCCATCTTACCAAGGTAAAGGACTAGGTAAACAAATCATGAACAAACTCCTAGATAAGATAAACAAAATAAAAAAAGAAAATCCTGATTTAAGAGTCTACCTAGGAGCATCTCTTGGTAAAGAAGAATTCTATAAAAAATGTGGATTCATTACTAGAGAAGAAGCAAACCTAGGTCCCGGAATGATATTAAAGTAGGTACTAAAAATGAAAAAGATAATATGTAGCATTCTACTAATATTAGTAATGATTATAACGATAGGAATAATATCAGAAACATCAATTATAAATAAAGAAAAAAAATTCATCGAAAAAGGTTATTACGACATGACTGAATATTCAAAAGGAGAATTCCAAGATTATACAGATTATAATAAGTACTACTATAAAGCGAAATACGATAAAAAATTTGAAGAAAATAAATATTACACTAAAGTAACAAAAGATAATATTGAAGAACTTACTAATTACATAATAAAATTTAGTACATGGATGGAATCTGAACAAGATATCTATGATTTTGATATTAAACAGATAACAGAAGGAGATTTCTTTCATCAAACAAAAGATAAAAATACGAAAGAATATGATTATATAAATATATATTACTATGATATAGAAACGCATACTCTATATTATTTTTATAGTAATCTTTAAAAGAGGCAAGTATGAAAATAGATAAAGACAAAATAACAATTAGATTATGTACTGAAAAAGATGTCAAAGATATTTATGATATCCAAAATAAAGTTATAGATCATTTCAAAGAAGAAGAGAAGGGTTACTTTTTACCCTTCAAAGAGTCTAGCTATTTAAGAATAGTTAATGACCCAATAAATGATGGTGAAATATATGGTGCTTTCTATGAAGATAAAATGATTGCTTGGATCTTCTTATCAGTATCTAATCGTATGCAAGAAATAAAAAGTTACATCCCTGATATAAAAGGAACTTGTGCAGATATAGACGGTGTAATCGTCTTACCAGAATATCGTGGTAATAAATTACAAAAAATATTAGTAAGTTACCTAGAAGAACAAGCAATAAAAAAAGGAATATCTAATATTGTAGCAGAAGTAACATTCGGTAACATATACAGTTTAAATAATTTAGAAGAACTAGGTTATAAAATAAAAACTTGGTATCAAAAAGATGAAACAATAAAAAGACATATTCTTTTAAAAAGATTATAATTTATATAAAAAAAGAACTATATACAATATAATCAACTAATGGTATAATTGTACTAGGAAGTAATCACAAAAAGTGATACATTTGAGTTCTACAAATGCCTTCCTAATGAGGACGACATTCGTCGTTAGTTTTTAACTAACGAATGTCCTTTTTATTTGCATAAAATTATAAGTAAAGCAAATAAAAGTAGTACAATAATGAAATCTTGAATCAATTCTCTTGCTGACATGTAACCACTCCTTTCTTGTATCAAATCCCCTTAAAAGAAATTCATGTCCAACAAAAGGAAAGACATCTTTCAAATGTATCTCGCCTAAAATATCACATCAACTAACGATTGTAAAATGACTACATTTTGATTTTAGTAAGAAAAAATCAGTTAAAAAAGTCGTTTCAATATATCAAAAAAATTCCAAATTGTCTCAAACAGTTTTTTTGAGTAAAAAATCGTTCTAAAAAATAAAAATATATATATTTAAAAAATATGTTATAATGAACATAGGAAGAAATACAATAAAAAATGATACATTTGAATCATTCAAATGTCTTCCTGTTGTAGGTTTGACATTCCCCTTAGGTGTTAGCTAAGGAATGTCTTTTTTTATTTACACAAAAGTGCAATAATAAGTAGTATTATAATAATATAAAGAATCGCTTCTCTAGCTCTCATAAGACCACTCCCTTCAGTAACCAAAACCCCTGATAAAAGATTTCATGCGACCCGAAGGAAAGACATCAACTCAAATGTATCGCGCTTAAAATAACACACCTTGTAACTATTGTAAAATCACTACTTTTTGAATTTAGCAAGAAAAAATCAATTAAAAAAGTTGTTTCCATATGCCAAAAAAATTTCAAATGATCTCAAACAGTTTTTTTGAGTAAAAAATTCGTTCTAAAAAATAAAAGTATATATATTTCAAAAATATGTTATAATGAACATAGGAAGTAATCACAAAAAAGTGATACATTTGAATTCTCCAAATGACTTCCAATATGGACGCGCATCTGTATTAGCTTTTGCTAATCAGATGTCTTTTTTATTTACACAAAAGTGCAATAATAAGCAGTATTATTATAATATAAAGAAATACTTCTCTAATTTTCATAAGACCACTCCTTTCTGAAACCAAAACCCACTAAAGTATTTAGTCCAGTAAAAGGAAAGACATCTTTCAAATGTATCTCGCTTAAAATATCACATCAACAAACTATTGTAAAACCTCAGATTCTCTAATTTTATGTTAAGAAATCAAACTAAAAACCAAGATTACTTAAGTAAAAAAATTCAAATCAACCTCTAAATCAATAATTTGAATTCTTCTAATTCTTAAACAAAATTTTTCATATTTTACACTTTATGATAGAATACACGTCAAGTAAGAGGGGATTACTATGGCAAGAGAAAAAGAAGTATTAGATTTTAAAGAAGCTGTTACTTTATTTTTAGACAGAACTCTGTCGGATTTTAAAAACGAGTCAGAAGTACCTGCTATAAATGTTTTATTCCCAGATAGTGCCTTTAAATTATTTGAATATATAAAAGAACATCCTTTCGAAAAAGAAGGTTGGTTAATTCCACCAATCTATCCTGAAGATATTAAACGTGCTCAAAAAGAAAATCAAAGTAATCCAAACCTACATACAATAGTAGTAAAAAATCCCGTAAAGTTTTTTGAATTATTAACTGAGATAACTAACGCTTGGGTAGATCAAAAAAACAAATATTGGGGAGCATCCAGTCCTCGAGCAGTCTTTATAAGAGATATAAAAAGATTATTTTTAAGAATGTCACCAAGCGATTTAACTAACATTGAAAAGTTCTTAGAACTTCAACTATCTTTCTTAAAATCTACAACATTTGATGAATATATCAAAAAGAATGTAGTAATAGGAGAGTATGAAGGATACCAACTGTTCGCTTCAAAAGAAGAAAATGCCACTTGGTGTGAAACAAACGATAAAATGACTTTCTATTTAAAAAATGATAAAGAAGAATTCTATACATTACCAAGTATCTATTTCGCAACTACAGAAGAAAATGGTCGAACTATTTGTTACATCTACGCAATCCAAAATGAAAGACATCGTCATACAAGTAAGAAAGCTCAACGAAAATTATACAAGTTAAATTCTGGTATCGAAAATCCCGATGTCAATCCAGGGAGTGTCCTTGCACTAAAATCATTCATCGACTTACTTCATCAAAATGGAATAACAGATATCAAAGTACCATCTCTTCAAGTATTATCATATAGTTATCATGAATTACTAAGTGAAAAAACTAAAAAAGATTTTGCTAAAAACTATTCACCAGAAAGATTAGAATATATTAATAATCTCCTAGAATATGAAAGAGAAAGAGCTCTTGAAGAATATGAATGGCAAAAAGTATGGTACAGCCACGTTGTCGATAAACAAGACTTCATAAGCGAAGCTAAAACAGAGGGTTTATTTAAAATATTCTATCGTGTATCAGAACAATTTGGTAATATCGAAATCCTAAACACTCCATTCCTAGAGGATGAAAATCTAAACATAAAAATATCATCTCCTAGCATCAGAAAAAAGTAAAATATTAATGATTGAAAAGTCATATGTAAACACTAAAAGAATATGAAAGTATTCTTTTTTCATTTTTTTATAATATGATATAATTGATAAGGAGTGATAATATGACAAATATAATTGAAATTCTTAAAGCAGCATTATTCGGTATAGTAGAAGGTATAACTGAATGGTTACCAATCTCATCTACTGGCCATATGATTTTATTAGATGAGTTCATTCATCTTGGAGTAAGTGCTGAATTCTATAAATTATTTGAAGTAATAATTCAACTAGGAGCTATTCTTGCTGTAGTTCTAATGTACTTCAAAACTATCTGTCCATTTGGTTTTGGTAAAGACAAAGAAGAACAAAAAAACACTTGGAACCTATGGGGTAAAATCCTAGTAGCATGTCTACCAGCTGCCATAATCGGTATTCTATTTGATGACTGGTTAGACGAACATCTTTATAATAGTGTAGTTGTATCTTTAACACTAATTATATACGGAGTTATCTTCATCGTAATCGAATCTAAAAACTTCGGTAAAAGAACAACAAAAAAATTAAATGATATAACATACAAACAAGCGCTAGGTATCGGAGGTTTCCAACTTTTATCGTTAATCCCAGGTACCAGTAGAAGTGGATCTACTATAATAGGTGGTCTTATCCTAGGCTTAGAGAGAAGTGTAGCTGCAGAATTTACATTCTTCTTAGCTATCCCAGTAATGGTTGGAGCATCCTTATTAAAATTATTAAAATACATTTTAAATGTTGGCTTAGTTTTCCAAGCTGGTGAACTTTTATTACTAGGAGTAGGTTGCTTAGTAGCTTTTATCGTAAGTATTTTAATTATCAAATTCTTAATGAACTATATTAGAAAACATGACTTTAAAGTATTCGGTTATTATAGAATTATCTTAGGTATTTTAGTTCTTGCATACTTTATTTTTCTGTCATAAAAAATTGTTATAGTAAAATAAAAAGTAAATCAATTCGATTTACTTTTTTCCATGTTATAATTTATACATAATGTAGTAGAGTATTGTATAAAGGGTAGAAAGGAAAGGGGATTTTGATGTAGTAAATAATTAATTTTAATAAAAAATTCAAATTGTTAAGAAAGAAATAAACGTAGAGGAGTAAAAATGAAACAAATTGAAAATGAAAGATTAAGATTAATGGTTTTTAAAAGTGCTATAGAGTTAGGAAAAAAAGTAGATGAGCACTTACTAAATATGTATGGACTTGATAAAGATGAATATACTTTTATCGTACCACTTAAGGAGAACTTCTTCTCAGATGGTCACCAAAAGGTAGAGATAATGGAAACTGTCAGAGGAAAAGATGTCTTCTGTCTAACTGATATAGGAAACTGTTCAGTTACTTATAACATGCGTGGTTTTGTTAATCATATGAGTCCAAATGATTGGATGATGGAATTAAAAGATGGTATTGGAGCTTGTAATTGTCATACAAGAAGTATTAATATCGTAATGCCACTTTTATATGCTGGTAGACAACATCGTCGTAAAACAAGAGAAAATTTAATGTGTGGTATGATGTTACACGAATTAGAAGAAATGAGTGGAATAAAAAGTTTCATTACTTTCGACGCTCATGATCCTGGAGTAGAACATGCTCTTCATAAAACAGAGTTTGATAACTTCTTTGCAACTAATGTAATCCTAGAAGAATTTATTAACGACTTGTCTCGTGAAGAGTTAGAGCATCTAGCTTTCATCGCTCCAGATAATGGCGCAGTCGGACGTCGAGATGTTTACTTAAACTCATTCAATTCAACAGCAATCGACCGTGAAGCAGGAAGCTTTATCAAAAAAAGAGATTACAATAACTTAGTAGATGGAAAATATCCAGTAGTAGAACACCTATATAGTGGTAATTCAGACTTAACTGGTTTCACTGCTATCGTCAGTGATGACATGATATCATCTGGTGGAAGTATGTTCGATGTAATCGAAGAACTAAAAAAACGCAACGCTAAGAAAATATATTTATTTACTACATATACCTTATTTGCTAATGGTATCGAGAAATTTGAAGAATACTATCAAAAAGGAATGTTCGATGGACTATATACAACAAACCTTTCTTACATTCCTGAAGAATACAAACAATGTGAATGGTTACATGTTTGCGATTGTTCAAAAATGTTAGCAGAGGTAATATACAATATTCACAATGATTTATCTATTTCTAAAATACTAAAAGATAAATCTCATCCAGTAAAATTACTAGAAAAGAAATTTCAACAATCAAAGGAGTAGAAATACTTCTTTTTTTCTATAAAATAAGTGACAAATTGACGTATAAATAAGGAAATTACTTTCTAATATGTGTTAATATTATATTAGAGAGGATGAGTAAGATGAACGAACAAGATTATCAAGAAATTTATGAATCAGCCAAAGAAAATAGTATAGGTCCAGAAAAAAAAGCATCAGCAAGTAGAAAAAAACAAAAACTATACATCAATATCGCGATTGGTGTCTTAGTAGCTAGCTTAGCAACTGCCGGAATTGTATCTATATTTGCTCCAAAAAATGTTGAAGAACAAAAAATTCCTGAGCAAACTATCTCAGAAACAGTTGAGTACGAAAGAGAATATAATGGTTACTCAGATATTGAAATAGGAACATACGAAAGATTAAGAGCAAAAGATTTATTAGATGATTATGGATTTACTGATTATACAGAAGAAGGAACCAAAAGAAATTATAATTACACAAGTGAAGACTATCAAAAAATAACAGAATTAGATGAAAGTTATTTATATGCTTTGTATGTAATTACTACTGAAAATACATTTAACGAATTCTTAAAAGCACTAGGATATGAGAACTTACAAACATTCCTTATAACTAATAACTATACAGACGAAAACAACAAACCAAGTTTATATGCTTGGGCACTAGCAGACTTAGAAGAAATATCTTTAATAATGAAAGACAAAACAGAAGAAAAGGTGCAAGGTAAATAATGGAAGTAGAAACAGTAATTTTAGAAGATGGAAAAAAATGTATAGTAATTAAAGAATTAATAATAGAAGGAATAAAATATGTATATTTAGTAAATGCTGAAAATAATAAGGATTACATTATTAGAAAAGAAATAAATAACGAATTAGTGGGACTAGATAACGAAACAGAATTCAAAAAAGCTATGGCTTATCTAATAATTAAGCAAAGAAAGAATAATTAAAATGGGAATAATTAATAATAGCTCATCAAACGAGTTTAAAAGTTTTAATGATACAAACACTTCCAACTCAATAAGTAAAGGAGCAAGTCTTGGAACAGTAGCATCAACAAGTCAAAAAGTGGCACAAGACATCGTAAATAACTATCAGCAAGCTTCTCGAACTGTCATCGAAGAAATAATGGATGTAGATAGTATTTTCCTAAATAACCAACAAACAGATAATACAAGTGGATATAGTTCTAATAACTATTCTGATAAAGATAATATTTATATTAATAAATTATCTGATGTCATGACTAAAATTCAAAATGCCTTAGGACCAGAATATTATGCTATTTTTAGTGAATACATAACTGGCAAACAACTAGGTGAAATTGTCGATGAAAATGGTTTAAAACTACTCACAGATAAAGCTCTTATAGAAGAGATATTAACCAAAAACAACATTACTGAAAATGTTGCTGTTATATACGAAGAAATAAATACAATATTAGATGAACACAAAGAAAGCATTGATTTATCTAAATTAAGTGAAGATATGTTAGCTTCAACTATTGAAGAAGTAGTAACTACAACAAGTAATTTTGATGCTATGGTCTTAAAAAATACTGAAGGAAACTATGTCATAGTAGATTCATGTACCAACGCTCAGAGCACTAACGATATATATGCCATCGCATATGCCTTAGCTAAACAAATAGTTGGTGATGATGAATTAGTATCTTTAGTAATCGAACAAATATTACCTGTCTTAAATAATGAAACAATAAATAGTAGTGACTACTACTTAGATTTAGTAAACAACGGTGGGGTTGAATACTTAGAACAAATATATAATCAACAACTTCAAGATAATATTGCTTTGATTGAAAAATATGCTAAGAAAGCTCAAGAAGAAGGAAATTTAATTCAATTAAATGGTTATTCTCTTGGTGGTGGAATTCAACTAACAGCATATAGTGCTTTATGTTCAACTAATCCCGAAATAGAGCAATACATTGAATCAGTTAGTGTTTATAATCCTTTCATTTCATATATGGAGCAAAATCCTATGAACGAGGGAGAATCCTTCTTTTCAAATCTATTCACTAAGGATGATAATGTAAAATGGTATGAAAAGTTATTAGATCCTTCATTAGGTCGTAATAAAGAAAATCAACTTATCGACTATCTTGCATCATCTGAAAAAGTAAGAATATATTCTGGCGAAGAAGACTATATATCAACATTTAATAATTGTTTATATGACTTAAAAGACCGTTTCACATTTCTAAAAACTGAAGATATTGAACAAGGTGAAATTAGTAACATAAGTGAAATATATAGCATTATTTTAGGAGATAAAGCTAATCATAATTTTAGAGTTATCGAACAAGAATACTTTGATGAAAATGGTAACATTAAAGAAACTGGTGAATACGTATCAATAAGTGATTCACTCGCTAAAGCAGCTGGTGAAGAAGAAAATCCATTATCAAAATTGTTTTCTAAAATAACTGATGTCTTAGGAATTGAGTCACCAGAAAGTACATACGCAATCGATTACAAAAATATAATAAGTAGTACTTTAAACTTAGCAGATTTAGAAAATTTACTAAGTGATGTTCCCGAAGCTCAACCAATTGTTGATGAATTAATAATTTATTTTGAAGATAATGTCGGAAATTATACATACGATGGAATAGCTGAAGCCCTTACTGATGGAGTTTGGGATGTAGTAGGAGATAAAATTGATAGTGAAATCCCTAAAATGGTCGAAAACTGGGCCAACAAAAATCTATCAAAATACATAAGTAGTGATATCTTAAACTTTGGTACTGACCTAGTTAGTGACTTAGGTATCTCTTTAGCGAATACATACAAAGATAAATCAGCATTTGAAAATGCTTTTAAAGGATTCCTTACATCAGAAGAAAATAAAGAATACGTAATAAGCTTATTAAGTAACTTAAATAGTGGTGATTATGTAAAAGCATACTTCAACATAAATACTTTAATGTCTAATTTCGAAGAAAGTTTTGAAGTAGAGTATAGTGATGTCGGTAAAGAATCAATTAGCATATTTGGACAAGAAATCGAATATACTAACGTTATAGAAGAAAAAATTAATATAATTATAAAAGATGAAATAGTAAAAGTTGTAAAAGATTTAATTGGTGATCAAATAAGTCAAGCAGCATCTAATGTCGACATTGGTTCTATCATATCAAATCCCTTAGAAACTATAACAGATTACATAAAAGGAGAATAATCTCCTTTTTCTTTTGTAAAATAAACGTCTTAATAATTAAATTTAATCAAATATTTGATACAATGATATAGGTGATAACATGGATACTATAAAAGAAAAAGCAAACTACTGTATAGGATGTATTAAGAAACCTTGTCAAACTGGATGTCCTCTTAATAATGATACAGCAGGTTTTATAAAACTTATCAAAGAAGAAAAGTACAAAGAAGCATACCAACTACTAAGTAAAACTACTATCTTAGAAAGTATATGTGGTAGAATCTGTCCTCATCAAAAACAATGTGAAGGCAAATGCATTAGAGGTCTAAAAGGAGAACCAGTATCTATCGGTAACTTAGAATCCTATATAGGAGATCTAGCTATTCAAAACAACTGGCCATTTACCGAAGAAATCAAAGAGCGAAAAGAAAAAGTAGCTATCATCGGTAGTGGTCCAGCCGGTCTAACTTGTGCTGCCTTCTTAAGAAGTAAAGGTATCCAAGTAACTATCTATGAAAAACATAATTATTTAGGAGGATTACTTCGCCACGGTATCCCAGAATTCCGTCTACCTAAATCAATCCTTGATGATACCATAAACAAAATATTATCTTTAGGAATAGAAGTAAACCTAAACCAAGAACTAGGCAAAACTCTTAACATCGAAGACTTAGAAAAACAATACGATGCAATATATATAGCAATCGGAGCCAACATCTCTTCTAACATGAACATCGAAGGCGAAAACCTAAACGGTGTATATGGTGGTAACGAATTACTAGAAAATCAAAACTACCCAGAACTAAAAAACAAAACAGTTATCGTAAATGGTGGTGGCAACGTTGCAATGGACGTTGCTCGTACTCTAAACAAACTAGGAGCAACTGTTAAAATAGTATATCGTCGTTCTGAAAACGAAATGCCTGCTGAACTAAAAGAAATCAAAGAAGCCAAAGAAGAAGGAATAGAATTCATTCTTCAAACCAACATTCTAAAAATAAATGGTAAAGATCAAGTAGAAAGTATTGAATGTATCAAAACAGAACTAGTATCAGTTGAAAATGAAAGACCAAGACCTCAAAATATCGAAGGCACTAATTTTACAATAAATTGTGATTACGTAATCATGGCCATTGGTGGTCAACCAGAAGAACAAATAGTAAAAAAATTAAATATCGAACTAGATTCTAAAAATCGCATAGTAACTAATGAATATTATCAAACATCCAATCCAAAAATATTCGCTGGTGGCGATATAACTGGAACAACAAGTACTGTTGCATATGCTGCTCGAAGTGGCAGAGATGCTCACGAAAACATAATAAAATACTTAGAAGGAGAACTATAATGAACAACTTCAATTACTATACACCTACAAAAGTAGTATTTGGTTCTAAGACTGAAAACCAAGTAGGTACTCTTATTCAAGAACAACAATGTCATAAAGTACTAATTCACTATGGTGGATCAAGTGCCATTAAATCAGGTTTAATAGACAGAGTAAAACAATCTCTTACTGAAGCAAATATTCCTTTTATCGAACTAGGTGGAGTAGTACCTAATCCTCGTTTATCTTTAGTATACGAAGGAATAGAACTTTGTAAAAAAGAACAAGTAGATTTCATTCTTGCTATTGGTGGTGGATCTGTAATCGATTCTGCGAAAGCTATTGGATACGGAGTAGCCAACGATGGCGATGTCTGGGATTTCTACAACTACACAAGAAAACCTAACGCCTGTCTTCCTATCGGTGTAATCCTTACTATCGCTGCAGCTGGAAGTGAAATGAGCAACTCATCAGTTATAACTAATGATAATGGTGGTATAAAAAGAGGTTATAGCAGTGACTATGCCCGTCCTAAATTTGCTATCATGAATCCTGAACTAACAATGACACTACCACCATATCAAACATCATGCGGAGTAGTCGACATCCTAATGCATACAATGGAAAGATACTTCACTAACCAAGGAACATCCGACTTAACTGATGCTCTTGCTGAATCACTACTTAAAACAGTAATGCATTATGGAACAGTTCTAGTCGACAATCCTAACGACTACAAAGCTCGTGCTGAAATAATGTGGGCAGGTAGTTTATCTCATAATGGACTTATGGGTTGCGGTACTAAAGACAATGGTGACTGGTCAACCCACAAACTAGAGCACGAGCTAAGCGGTATGTTTGATGTTGCTCATGGCGCTGGTCTTGCAGCTATCTGGGCGAGTTGGGCACGTTACGTCTACAAAGAAAGCCCAGACAGATTCCTAAAATTTGCTATAAACGTTATGGAAATACCATATACCAAAGACGATGATACAACAATAAATCTTGGTATAAACAAAATGGAAGCATACTTCAAAAGTCTTAACATGCCGACATCAATAACCGAACTAGGAATCAAACCAGTCGCCGAAGACCTAATCGAAATGTCTAAAAAATGTAGTAAAGCAGTTAATGGCTCATGCGGATCCATAAAAAAACTTACTGAAATAGACATGCTTACAATTTATAAAAATGCTTTAAAATAGTTTCCCATCGAAACTATTTTTCTTATGATATAATCAAATCAAGGGTGATTGGTATGAACAATTTATTTATCAAAAAAATAGAAATAGCAAAAGAAGACTTTCCTAATACAAAACAATATCCATTTAACATCGAAATAATCAAAAACTTCAAAACCTTAAACTTCACAAAAAACGTTACCTTCTTAGTAGGAGAAAATGGTATTGGTAAATCAACTTTCATCGAAGCTCTCGCTGTTGCTTGTGGACTCAATGCCGAAGGTGGTACTGGTAACTTCATGTTCACTACAAGAGAAACTAACTACGACTTAAGCAATTACATCAAAATAGCTCACTTTCAAAGAAGAGTAGAAACAAAATTCTTTCTTCGCGCTGAAAGTTTTTACAATGTTGCCTCAGAAATAGAAAGGTTAGGAGTAAGTGGATA
Organism: bacterium; assembly: GCA_963588075.1. Lineage (GTDB taxonomy): Bacteria > Bacillota_I > Bacilli_A > RF39 > UBA660 > Coprovivens. Next base: position 18,001 of record CAVAGO010000019.1, read on the forward strand.
CGGTCAAAAAAACTTACACTCTGTTTCTCACGGTGAATCATTCATCCAACTAGTAGAAAATCGTTTTACCAAAAACGGCCTTTATATTCTCGATGAACCAGAAGCCGCTTTATCTCCAAGTCGTCAAATGACCTTACTATATTTAATAAATGAACTAGCTAACGAAGGTTCTCAATTTATCATCGCCACCCATTCACCAATTCTTATCTCATACCGTGATGGCGAAATCCTTGACTTAAACAATAACTTTAAATCAGTAAAATATGAAGAAACAGATATCTTTCAAACATACAAACTTTATCTAGAACGTCCTTATGAAATGCAAAGACGACTTTTTGATGAAGAAGACTAACAAAACAAAAAATAAAATAGTATAATTATAAAAGAAAGTAGTGATACTATGGAAGAAACATTAAAATATTTAAGTTATAACTCAGTCTTAATCCTAAGTTATTTCTTTATCTGTTTAGGTGCCTATATCTTAAATCTTCTAAGTAGTGGAAAAACCAACGATGTCCTATTTTCATCATATCGTAGTTCTATCTTTAATCCACTTACATATGTAAGATTATTTACTCATGCTATCGGCCACGAAAATTGGAAACATTTTTCGTCAAACTTTCTTTATATACTATTAATAGGTCCAATGATAGAAGAAAAATATGGTACCATCAACTTACTGATAATGATGCTTATTACTGCTGGAGTAACCGGTCTTATAAATTCTTTATTTACTAATAAAAAAATCCTCGGAGCTAGTGGTATCGTCTTTATGCTAATTGTTCTAAGTTCTTTCGTCAACTTAGAAGCAGGTAAAATACCTATAACGCTTATTCTAATATTCATCTTCTATATAGTTAATGAAATAATCGATGGCCTATTTAAAAATGATAAGGTATCTCACCTCGGCCATTTACTAGGTGCTGTCTGTGGATTTATCTTTGGATTTTATTGGATGTAAAAAATTTACATCCATTTTCTATATTTTTTAAAAAATTTCACAAAAACTTAACAAAAAGCATTTATACTTATAAACGTAGGAGAAATGATTAATATGACAAGAGAAAAAAAATATTGTACAAATTGTAATAGTCCCTTAACTTTAAAAGCTAAGTTCTGTCCAGAATGTGGTACTAAAATTGAAGGAGTAGAAGAAACTCAAATAATAAATACAGCTGAAATAAAAGAAGAATTAGAAAAACAAGAAGACATAAGCTACGAAGTAGTAGAGAAGAGTGAACCTATTAGTGAACCAGTAATCAATCCAATCGAAAAGAAAGAAACTATCGTAATTGATGAAGAAGTTCGTCTAAGAAAAGAAAATAAAAAATTAAAAATCAAAAAATTTATTTATCCAATTCTTTCTTGCTTCTTTACATTTGCCTTATGCTTAGGAGCTTTCGCTTTATTCTATAAATATTATTTAGAAAACTTAGTAATTGAAACAACTAAAAGAGAAGTAACAGTTACAGATACTGGTATCTCAGAAGCAGTCAACAAGGTATATGATGCTGTTGTTGTAGTTGAATCATATTATCGTGGTCAACTATATAGTACCGGAACTGGTTTCGTATATAAAACAAGCGATAACAAAGGATATATACTAACTAATAATCACGTAATTGAAAATGCCGATGAAGTAAAAGTAGTTTTTACAAACGATACTAAAGAAACAGTTGAAATAGTTGGCACAGATTCTTATTCAGATGTTGCCTTATTAAGTGTAGACAAAGATAAAATCATCGCTGTTGCTGAAATAGGTAGTAGTGAAGCTTTAAATGTTGGAGATACAGCTTTCGCCGTTGGAGCACCACTTGATTCATCAACATATGCTTGGACTGTAACAAGAGGAATAATCTCAGGAAAAGATCGTACCGTTGAAGTATCATCAACTAGCGGATACACATCAACTATAATGGAAGTTCTTCAAACTGATACAGCAATTAATAGTGGTAACTCTGGTGGACCTTTATGTAATAGTAATGGTGAAGTAATTGGTATCACTAATATGAAATTAGCTAGTTCATCTATCGAAGGAATGGGCTTTGCTATTCCAATTGAAACAGCTGTTGAAGTAGCTGAAAAATTCATCTCTGGTGAAAATGTTTCATATCCATATATTGGCGTTTATATTTATGATGCAACAGCATCACGTTATAGTACTGAAATAATTGGTGTTTATGTAGAAAGCGTTGAAAAAAATTCACCAGCTGAAAAAGGTGGTTTAAAAAGTGGTGACAAAATCATCTCAGTAAATGGTAAAGAAATCTCTAGTACAACATACTTCAAACATGAATTATATAAATACGACGTTGGTGATGAAATAACTATCAAAGTAGAACGAAATGGTAAAGAAAAAGAATTAACTATTACTTTAGGAAGTTCTAACCCTAGTGCATAAAAGATTGAGTAATCAATCTTTTTTTTCTTGAATATATATGAAAATAATATTAAAATAAAAATATAGTAGGTGAGTGTAATATGGAACAAAATCTTCAAACTAAACTAATAGATATTAATAAAGCTATCGAAGCTTTAGATATTGAAATAGGAGATAAAGCTTTTTTATACCGAATCGAAAAATGTATTATTGCATCACCAAATGGTCGTGTTTATACAAAAAACACTAAAGACTATCAAGAATATTTATGTTTTAAAATACCTAGAAATAGTTCAACTAAAGGTATAAAATTTTGTATTTCAAAAAGAATGATTGACTATGCAGGTGGATCAGCTGGTCGAAAAAATTCTTTTCCAAGTTATCCTGAATTAATAAAATATGTTAATCAACATCGTGAACAAATCGAAGCAGAACTAAATAGTATAGAGTATTATGTAGCTCAACAAAATGAACAAAAAAAGAGTGAGTCAATTCCTACAATTCTTGAAGTAGTTCATGAAAAAGTCGCTAAAATTCCTGCATCAGAAACTCAAAAAGCTCGTGTATTTGCAGTATTAGATGCCATAGCAGCAAATCCAAATACAAAAATATATACAGTAAAAGAAGAAAGCTATGAAGAATTTATCTCTCTGATAAATGGTTATTTAACAGTAACTGAAAGAATGGTTGATTATGCAGGAACACCTCAAGGCAAAAATGTTTATATCTTAAAATCAAATAAAATAATCGATTATGTTGAACAACACAAAACTCTAATCGATGAAAATTTAAGTAAACCAAAAAAAATATAATCGAAAGTTAGAAATCATTTCTAACTTTTTTCTTTCTCAAAATATACCCCCTCTTTACTTTTTTTTATCAGAGTAATATTATTTTATTGAAGGTGATAAAATGGATAATAATAAAACATATCGTTCATATAATGATAAAAAAATAATAACAAATCGATTAAATAGAATCGAAGGCCAAATAAGTGGAGTTAAGAAAATGGTTGAAGACGATCGTCACTGTGATGAAATCTTAATTCAACTCCAAGCCATTGATAAAGCAGTTAAATCATTAGCTAATCTAGTACTAGAAAAACACATGTATGATTGTGTAACAACTGAATTTGAAAATGGTAATTTAGAAGTAATCGACGAAGTCGTAAGTTTATTTAGGAGGTTTCAATAATGAAAACAGAAAGAAATATTTTAATAGCATTTTTACTCAATTTAAGTTTCTCAATCTTCGAAATAATAGGTGGTCTATTTACCAATAGTATAGCTATCGTATCTGACGCCATCCATGATTTCGGAGACTCAATAAGTATCGGTATCTCTTACTTCCTAGAAAAGAAAAGTAAGAAAAAACCAGATAACAAATACACTTATGGTTACACAAGATACTCAGTCCTAGGAGCAATAATAACTAACACTATCCTTATAACTGGATCAATCTTTGTAATCTATAATGCCATAACTAGAATAATAAATCCTGAAGAAATAAATTATAACGGAATGATAATATTCGCTATAATCGGAGCAATCATTAACTTTATAGCAGCATATTTCACTAAAGAAGGAGACTCTTTAAATCAAAAAGCCGTAAATCTTCATATGTTAGAAGATGTCCTAGGATGGGTAGTAGTCTTAGTAGGAGCTATCGTAATAAAATTTACTAACTTCACAATAATCGACCCAATCCTATCTATCTTAGTAGCACTATATATCTTAGTAAATGCCCTAAGTTCTTTCAAAAAGATTTTTGATTTATTCTTAGAAAAAACTCCTGAAGACATCGAAATAGAAGAAATAAAACATCATCTTCTAGAAATCAAAGATGTTATAGATGTTCATCATATTCATATCTGGAGCATCGATGGCTTCAACAACTACGCAACAATGCACGTTGTAACAGACGCAAAAGATTTAAATAAGTTAAAACAAACTATCAAAGAAGAACTAAATGAACATGGTATCTCTCATACTACAATCGAAATAGAAGACAAAGACACACCATGTAACGAACACGAATGTTCTATCAAAACAGATACTACGCATCATCATCACCACCATCACCATCACTAGGAGAATAAAAATGAAAAAAGAAATTATTTTCAATATAACAAGAATAGTTCTACTAATTTTAATTATCCTAGCAGCTTTAAAATACCAAGATAATAAAAAATATAATGATTCCCTAAGTGATGCTATTATAAAAAACACTTGGTCAAGGGCAGGCGAAGGTGATACAGAATTTATTTATTTTGGTGAAAACGGTGAATTTAGTTACTACTGCGCATGTGGTAACCCAGTAGATAATTACGACTTATGTGATAGTTATAAATATGATAAAGAATCAGATACAATAAAACTAAATTGTTCACTTTCAACTATCAAAGATAAAATTAAAATAATCGAAAATGATGAATATCATCTCGTACTAGAAATAGCTGGTGAAAAAAGAACATTCGAATCAGAAAAATCATATTTATTAGAGAATCCTTTAGAATTTGCCGGTCTTAAATTTGAATCAGAAAACATAACGCTTGAATTCAAAGAAGACGGAATATTCGAAGCGTTCGATACTAAAAATGGTGGTTATACCTTATCATCAGATACATGTTTTTATTGGACATACGAAAAAGATTCAAATGAAATAAAACTTAACTGTAATGGCGAAGGAAATAAAACAATTAAAATAAACAATTATAATAAAGAAACAAAAGAATTAGAATTAAACTTCACCTACGAAAATAAAACTATTAATTTTATTTTCACAAAATAACCTAATACTTAGTTTAAAAACTAAGTATTTTTTAGTATAATAATATTAGACAAACTCTTATAGAAAGAAGTATAGTTATGGAATTAATGATTGAATTATTAGTTGAACTAATCCTTGAAGGTACCTTCGAACTAAGTCAAACTAAAAAAACTCCCAATTGGTTAAGATATCCCCTAATTATAATAGTCATGCTAATATTTATCGGAGTATCAGCCATAATCCTCTTAACTGGATATCTCTCATTAAAAGAAATCCCTCTTCTAGGTATAATATTAATTATTTTAGGAGTTGCATTTATCATATATTGTATAAGAAAATTTAAACACATTTATATTAAACGAGATCCAACTTCAGATGATTCAAAAGTATGGAATAAATTCATTGAACAAATATGTCCTAAGAAATTATCTAGCTTAACAGATATTCAAAAAAATGCAGTATTATGTTTCTACTATGATCGTGAAATGAATATTGGTGGTCATATTTGTTATTTCGATAATTATAGCAAAGTAAAAAACGAAGACCTAAAAGAAGCCCTTCGTATTGTAGCAAATAAAAGATTTGTAGAAAACTTTGAAGAAGCAATTGAACATGGAAAAGAAGATAACTACGAAAAAACAGATTCAATGTATAAAAAACTATCTCCATGTTTAACAGAGTATATAGAAGAATATGTTTTAAAAAATAAGAAAACAATTCTAAAAGAAAAAGAAGAAATATTTTAAGGAGAAAAAAATGACAAAAAACAAAAAGATTATAATAATTATCTCAGTAATAGTTATTTTATTAATAGCAATAATTTTATTTTTATCTTTAAAAAGTGATAAATTACCATTCGAAAATAATAGTTGGTGTTTAAGTGAAGGAGAAACCCTTGAAAAAATAACTCTAACTTCAAACGGCGATTTTAATTACTATACTACTGGTGAAGATAAATATAATCTTGCTAGTTGTGATAGCTATAAATACAATAAAAAGACTAAGACTATAAAATTATCTTGTTCTAAAGAAGCTAAAATAACCGAAATAAAGATAGTTAAATATAGCGAAGATGAGTTGGTTCTAAAAATATCTAAAGAACAAAAGACTTTCCAAATTTCTGAAAGTTAATAATATGTTAAATCAAAAGTAAATTCTTAAATTTACTTTTTTCTATGATAAAATATAATAGTAGGTGAAAATATGAAGATTCAAAGTAACATGAAAAACAATTATTTAAAACATTACAACATTGCTAAAGGAATAGCAGTTAATAAAAAAACAGTTTTAAAAAATAAAACCAACAAAGTGCCAACATATTTGCTATCAGCATTAATTACTATAATCTTATTAACTTTCTTCTTAGTAGTATTCCATCTAATAGATAAATCAAAAATAATTACAATACTATTTTTAACTATGTTAGTAGTATATATTTCTTATGTTATTATAAGAACTACTTGGTCATATAACTTTAAAAAGAAAAGCAACTTTCTAAACGAAATAACTCTTGATGAAGAAGGTCTAACAGACAAATCATTCTACGGAATAAAAATAACCCTTAATTGGTCAAAATTAAAAGCTATTGTAATAAAAAAACAAACTATAACAATCTTAACAGATACAAACTTATATTTCTTTTTTGATATAAATGAAAAAGAAGAAATATTAAAAGCTATTAACAAATACAATAAAGATTTAACTATAATAGGAGAGATTTAATAAATGGAAAAAGTAATTCAAATAGATATAGATAGTGAAACAGAACTCTACGAAAGATATAATAGTAACCAAGTATCATCAGAATTAGTTGAATACATAATTGATTCAGCTAGAGAATGTACTAAAAAAGATACTATTAAATTAGAAATTAATAAGCAAAACATCAAAGAAGAATGTATTCCTTTAATAAAAGAAGGTTTAAAACTTAAATATTGTAAAAATGAAATACATAAAAATAAAAATGATATCAAACAATTCTTTATGTTATTAGGTGGTGCTATCTCCCTAATGCTTTCGACAATTCTAGGAGAAACAATCTTTAATGAAATAGCTCTTATCGGTGGTTGGATTCTAATCTGGGAAACTATCGAATCAAACTTATTTGATGATAGTAAAACTAAAATGGAAAACAAACTTATTGAAAGAATTTTAAAAAGTGAATTTATCGAAAAATAATATCTTAACAAGCACAATAGCTTGTTTTTTGTTATAATAAAAAACCAGGTGATATTATGACTAAACTATTAATAAAATATCAAGATTTTTATGTGTGCGAAAAATATCGTAATGAAGTAGATTTCATCTATGTTCCAACATATCATCCCTCTAACGAACCATTCTCTAATATTAGTGTATTCATTACTTTATTTGCAACTAACCATCTAACAGAAGATTATAGTAGCAACGTTAAACTAAATGAAATAGAGTGGAGCAATCTATTTGAAGAATACTTTCTACCAGAATATCTATACTAAGTAGATAAAGATACCTACATCTATGATATAGATAAAATCCTAATAGATTACCCTGAATATCAAGGTCATTATAATGAAGTAATAAAATCTCTTAAATTCCCACTAACTATCAAGACAATCCCCGAATTAAAAAATAAACCTCAAGAAGAATTTCTAACAGAAGAATCTTTATATGATTGGAAATACCCAATAACTACTATAAATCTTAACTTAGAATCATTCATCAGTAAAAGACACCAAGAACGAAAAAATAACGATGTTCTTCTCCTATACTCAGGTGGTAAAGATTCTACCTTAGCAGCAATTCGTTTATATAACGCTGGTTATAATATTCATTTCATTCATTTTAATAACGGACACATGCGTGATACAGATAAACCTTATCTAACATTCTTAGAAACATTTAATAAAGAAAAAGACTATTACTTTGATTATGAACTAAGTAATGTTGATATCAAACCATTATTTGAAGAATACTTTAGTAATTGGAGTCCAAGTTTAATAGATGATCCATTCCTAACATCCGAAATAAGATGTCTTTCTTGTCGTATGGCCATGTACACTAAAGCTATCGAAATAGCTAAAGAAAGAGGATTCAAGTATATCGCCGAAGGAGCTCGTATCAGTCAAAAATTCATGTTAGAACAAATACCTATCACCAATAGATTAAAAGAACTAGCAGCATCTCATGGTATAAAATTATTACTACCGGTCCTTTATGTTGAAGATGATCAAAAAGAAATCGAAGAGCTACTAGCTAACGGCCATTCTTCTAAAACTTGGGAATCAAAATGTTTAATCGGTAAACCAGCTAAAGATAAAACAGAAGAAGACAAGCAACTAATCGTCGATTACTATGATTCAACTTTAAAACCAAACATTCTAAAAAAGCTAAAGTAATTAATTCTACTTTAGTTTTTTTACTAAGAAATTACCAAAACATTACTTTAAATTTACTTATTACTTCTATAATTCTAACTACAAAGAGAGGTAATAACATGAATGACACAATATTACTAATAATTGCTTTTATAGCAATAATACTAGGTATAATCCTTGCTCTCATATCATTAAAAAAATATAAATAGGAGGACTATATGGCAGAAGTAATAATTGGTACGCTAATAGTAATAGCAGTAATAGCTGGTATCTTCTTAGGACTATATTTTTCTTATGGTAAAAAATAATTTACGATAAATTTACTTTAATATTATAAAATCCATTCTTGGTAATGAAGGAGGCACACATATGAAAAATAGTGAAACAAAAGAATTTATAGCATACGAATATCTAAATATAAACGTAAAAAGTGATAAAGAACCATTATATACAGATTGTTACGAAGCATTCGGATGGATTCTTACAAACAACGCAGCATTAGTAGAAGAAGGAGACTACTACTTAAACAATCTTCCTAATGTAAACGTTACAAAACAAGTTAATTTAAAATTTAAAAGAGATAGAAAAATACCTAATAAAGGAGAATTACAAACTCTTCAAAGAAAAATGGAAAACTCTCTAAAAGAGATAGACAAATTAGAAAAAGAACCAATGTCTAAAGGAGTAACAAAATCTCTATCTATCGGTTTAATAGGAACAATCTTCTTAGCTATCTCAGTCTTCGCTATAACAGCAAGTACTTTATCTTTAAGTAACTACATTATCTGCATAATATCAGGTATTATCGGTCTAGCTGGTTGGTTATTCGGTTTCTTATCATATAAAAACACTAAAACAAAAGTAGAAAAAGAAAACACTCAATTAATAGAAGAACAATATAACGCAGTATACGATTGTTGTGAAAAAGCTAGTAAACTAATCAAGTAACAAGAAAGTCCACATAGTTGGATTTTTTTATTTGCATAAAACTCATCCTTAGTATATTGTGCTATAATAAAAGTACTTAAGTAAGGAGGATTCATATGGCATTTGATTATAAAAAAGAGTATAAAGAATTCTACATGCCTAAAAATAAACCCAGCATAGTAGAAATACCTAAAATGAATTATATAGCAGTAAGAGGTACAGGAAACCCCAACGAAGTAAATGGAGATTATCAAAATACAATAGGACTATTATACGGTATTGCTTATACAATAAAAATGAGCTATAAAGGTTCTCATAAAATAGATGGATACTTTGAATATGTAGTACCACCACTAGAAGGCTTCTGGTGGCAAGAAGGAGTTAATGGCGTAGATTATTCTCACAAAGAAAACTTTAAGTTTATCTCATTAATTAGACTACCTGACTTCGTAACTAAGGAAGGCTTTGATTGGGCGATAGAAGAAGCAACCAAGAAAAAGAAACAAGACTTTTCAAGAGTAGAATTCTTTACATATGATGAAGGTCTATGTGTTCAATGTATGCATATTGGTTCCTACGATGAAGAACCTACAACAGTTGATTTAATGCATAAGTATCTAGAAGAAAACGGCTATGAACTAGATATTACAGATGAAAGATATCATCACGAAATATATCTAAGTGATCCAAGAAAATGTGATGTAAGTAAACTAAAAACAGTAATCAGACATCCAATCAAGAAAGTGAAATAAAAAGTTTATAAGGAGTAATAATATGGCACAAATTATAGAAATAAATGTAGGAAATAAAACTTATCAAATTGAATGGGCATTATCAGAATACTTTGGTGAATTAAAAGGAAAGAAGTTCCTGCTTAATGAAGTAGCAGCAGATCAAATCGAAACAATCAATGATTTATCAAGTACTGCCAAAATATTATTATCTGCAGTAGCAGGAGCAGTAATCCAATATTTAATAGATAATAAATGTCCAGTAGACAAAATATTTGAAACAGGATATTTTATAGTTAAGAAATAAAAGACAGATAAATAGTAATTTGTTAGCTAGGAGATTATATGACAGTAGAAGAATATGGTTATAATAATTCAAAAACAATTGTAATGCTTCATGGTGCACATTTTGTGCATACATTTGGTAAACAATACTCTCTTTCTAAAGAATTTCACATTGTTGTTCCTCATATAATGGGATTTGGTGATAACACAGATAAGATTTTTAAGACAGATGAATGTATCAAAGAACTTGCAGATTATATTAAAAGCCTAAATAAGAAAGTTATGCTTGTTGGTTTTTCTTTGGGTGCACAGCTTGCATTCAAGTTGGTAGCTGAATATGAAGAATTATTTGAATCAGCAATTATCGTTAGTCCGTGGCTTATAAAAGAAGAACCATTTCTTTCGGAAATTGCAGAACTCAACAAGAAACAACTTAGACAACTAAAGAATAAATTTATATGTGGATTTACTGGCATTATGAACGGTTTACCTCCAAAGGCTTGTAAAGAGTTTATTTCCCAAATGCAAAATGTTAAAGAAGAAACAGTTCATAACATTGTGTATAACGATATAACTATTGATAGTGTGCCGAAATTTGCAAAAGTAAAAATACCTGTTATAGCACTTGCTGGTGAAAAGGAACAAGATTCAGTTCATAACAGTATCAAAAGGATGTCTGAAATAAATAGTAATTGCAGATATGAAATATGGGATAAAGCAGGTCATAATATTCCGCCATTATTTGCGAAGCGTTTTAACGAATTAATTAAACAAATTACAATTTGTAAAGGAGATTAGCATGGAGTTGAATAATGAAAGTAAAACTCTTTTTATACCATTACTTGGTAAGGCTGTTATGAGTAGAGATAATTTATTTTTACACGATCCTAAAGCAGAAGAAATAATATCTAAAGTTGATTATGATTTTAGTTCATTAAAACAATCAAAATGGCTATCAATGTTTATGAGTGTTAGGTCATTAGTAATTGATGAAGTATGTAATAAATATATTTTAGAACATCCAAATACAACAATTATTCATTTGGGATGTGGATTAGACTCAAGATGTCTAAGAGTAAATCAAAATTTTAAAGTTTGGTATGATATAGATTATGAAGAAGTAATAAGCATAAGAAACAAATTTTATGTTCAAGATAATAAACATAAAATGATCGGAAGTTCAGTTATAGATTTTAAATGGCTAAATCAAGTAGAAAATAATAATGATATATTAGTTGTAGCAGAAGGACTGACAATGTATTTATCAGAAGAAGAAATAAAAGAACTACTATCAAAAATGAACGAAAAATTTGGAGATGTTCATCTACTTTTTGATGCATATACAAAAAAAGGTGTAAGAAGTTCAAAAATTAAAAATCCAGTCAATCAAATGAATGCAGAAATTAAATATGGAATAGAAGCTCCGATAGAATTTTTAGCTTTAAATAAAAATTTAGAATATATTACAACTCATTTGATAAAAAAAGATAAAAACAATCTACATGGTTTAACGAAGTTTATTTTTAACCATTTATATTGTGGAAAAATATCGCAATCATTATATAAAATATATGAATTCAAATTAAAAAGATAAATTATAATTTTGTTTGTTAGGAGGCTAACTATTAAAAGTCAATAGACTTTTTAGTAAATTAAAATTGGAAGT
>CAVAGO010000020.1:0-27646 GCA_963588075.1 bacterium
CTTTTTTTTTATTGTTTTTATAATAAAAACAATTTATCTACACGTTCATTCTTTTTACCAAATTTAAATAAATGATAATGAGGTTTTTCAGAACCATAAATATAATATCTTAAGAAATCGTCCAAGAATATACAAATAAATGACAATGCAAACCAAATTAAAGTAAATGGCAAACAAATTTGCCCAAGAATATTTCCAGGCAAATCTGTATAATCCCAAATATTTAATTTAAGCCATATATTCAAAATTACTCCAAATATAAATTCACAAATAGTGATAAAAATCGAACCAATAAAAGCTTGTAAAACAATAGGCATTTCAAAAGTGAACCATTTGTTCAAAGCTCCAATAAACAATAGTGAAACTCCACCAAGAATTCCCATTGTAAAACTTTCTTTTCCGCCACCATTTATTGCTTTAAAAATACCTTCAATAAACATATAAATGGTAAATCCTACACAAAAAATCAATAAGTTTTTAAAAACTTTCTTCAACATGTTAGTACTCCTTTAATCAAAATATCTTTATATATTAATGTGATTATTGAAATAATTTTAAAAATATATAGAAAGGGAGAAATTAATCTCCCTTTCTATTACTTTTAATTAGCTATAATACGATTGATAAGTTGTCTTATTTTCATTAATTTTCTTTATTACTTGAAGCTTATAAGCGTCAGCATGTAAGAAAATGTTATCAAATGCAGGCAACCAAGTGGTCATTGGTAATTTAAAATTTGAATCGTAAACATTTACCATTGGATGAGTCATACCGTTGATAATAACGATATCATCCAATTTCCAATGTAAATCCATCAATTGATTCAATCTTGGTTTATCCAAAATTATATCATCTCTATTTTCAAAAAATTCCAAATCGTAATTAACATCTGAATCTTTATCAACAGTAACTATTGAATAACTTCGATTATCAAATTGTTTAATTACAGAAGTTATTGCAGATAAAGCATAGTGTTTATCATAATTACCATTAGATTCATTGTTGATGTATTCATTCATTGCGGCTACATAATTATTGAATCCTTCGTTAATCGAATCTTGAGAATCGTAATTGGTGATAAAATCTGATATTTGTGGTTCATTTTCGATATCATGATCGATAACTTGAGCCAAATACAATTTCATTTTCTGAGTCATCTCATTCATCAATTGTTCAAATTCGTAATCCACATAAAGAAGTCTTATCGTGTGATTATCTTTTGGATCAATATCCCATTCCGTTTTTGGAAGTATTTCTCCACTACAAATAAGAATTGTTTTATTCTTATCAATTTTATCTGCAAATTGAAGTTTATAAGGTAACCAATAAGTATTTGTCGAATAAGTTTCTGTTTTTAATATAGTTTTAGTATTAATCGGTGTAACAAAATGTGATAACTTTGTATTATCCCATTTATGAATTTGAATATCAAATTTGTAAGAATATTTACATTTTTCATTATCAAATTCATAATTTATACACTTTCTATCACCAACTTCTTCTTCAGTTTTATGTGAATTTGGACCATATCCTGATTTAAGACCAACTTGTTGCAATACTGCTAAACGTTTAACATTTGGTAAATAAATAACATTTTTGATTGTAGGATGTCGTTTATAATCAACAATTAATCCGTTTACAAATATCATCAAGTTGTCGAGATCAGTAAATGGTGTAGTCTTATCTACATGTAAAAAGGTAAGTTTAAGGTCATCAAATTTATGAGCATCATTATTCTCATAAGATTTTGATGCTTCCATTCCCGTTTCATAATCAGATAAAACTTGTTCAAAAATAATGTATTTATCATCTTTTTGATGTATATTATCAATTTTTTCCGATTCTAAATATCGTTTAAATTGATATTTAGACGGTTCATTCGTAGTAATGGTTCCATCTCCAGGACCAATACTCCAATATTTACCTTTATTATCTATAAAAGTAGCTCTTGGAATATTAGTTTTATTTACTACATATTGCCAAAGTAAAGAATCTTCTGGTAAACCGTTAAATATATAATCGGCAATTTTACAGTACATTGAAGTTTCAAAATTACCTCTTTCTAATCCTTCATCAATGACTCCATTAATCATATTGAGAAATAGTGCAGCATTTTTACGTACAGCTGTCATATCAATCCAATATCCATGAGAATTTTTATAATATTCATGTTTAAGACCATATTTGAATTTCATATCATTTATACGATCATAATATCGGAAAACATCTGTATTTGCACTATATTCTTTATCAAAAGAGTTATCTTCTGTACCATTACTATAAAATTGAAGATTGCTATGTCTAATAGTTTGTTTAAATAAAAACTCTCCCGAATAACCAATAATAGGCATATTATAACCATTAAAAATGAAAATAACCGATTGATTATCGAAAGATGTTTTTACTTTAGAATATTCTTGAGGTATCAATGATTCGTATTGTAATTCACTCATTAATAAATACCTCCATTAACATTACACATTATAAGTGATTCTAAATATATCAATAGCTGTACAAACATCATTAGTACTATTATTGAACTTAGCAATAATATAATCATTAGCTTTAATACCACTTACAAGTGATGTGATACCAGAATCAGTAGAATTAATACTCAAACGAATTGAAGTATCTGTTGTTGGGAACGAAGTTTCAAGAGTAATTGGTTGCATTGTAGAATCATTAACCAAGAATAATTGAATTGCATTTGGTTTGATAATTTCGCCATCTCTAGTAATTTTATATCTATTAGAGAAAGGAACGTCAGATTTGAATACAAGATACTGATTACCAATATAGTATGTAGCAGTATTTTCAACCGAATCTCCATAAGTTCCAAGAGGATCACCAGATTTATATCCATAAGAATTAGTATTTGTAAGCGGTTTCATATAGATACCGGTAGCATTACCACTACTAAATGCAGCAATAAATCTATATTCATTCTTAACGTTTCCAGAATATAATGAGAATGAGAATGTTGTATCTTCCCAAACTGTTCTAGGCGCAAACAATACATATTGTTGACTTGAATTGTATGTGTACGGATATTCACAATCTTTAAGAGTATTGTTAGAAGAATCATATACTTTCATCGTATCGAAAAAAGCTTTTGTACGATTTTCTACATATCCTTCATTATTAATGCTATAAATCTTAACTTTATAAGATTTAGTATTTCCAGCACCAGTAACTTGATCTGTCCACACAACAGGAATAATCTTTTCAATTGTAGAAAGATTATTAGCCGTAATAGTGAATGTAACTGTTTTTGTTACAGGTGTACCAATTGGTTCACCATAATCATCAAGATTTGGATAATAAGTAAAGTTAATACTAATTGAAGAACCGATTTCAGCACTAGAATTAAGATTTTCTGTTCCTGTAATAACTAAATGATTTGTATTTACATAAGAAGTAATATTCTTACGAGTACCATCATTATAAATAGCAATTACATTATACTGAATAAGTGATGTATCTTCACCACTAATAATTGGATAATTATCGCCTGTAGCAGTTTGTGGAAGTTCTCCTCTAAGAATCTGTACATCAAGTCCAACTACAGATTGAGATGGAATTGCTACATCTTCTACAGCAGCATCAACAGCTTGGAAAAGAACAGTATCGACCAATGTGTGATCTTCATTAAAGAAGTCTACAACATAAAACTTTCCATGTTCTACCATGTCGTAAGTTTTATTGTCTGTAGAATTAAACAATGAAGCTGGACTCATTTTCCTATATTCTGTACCCGCAACAGTATCTTTAATAGGTTTCATGTAAATGTCAGATTGAATTTCACCGTCAATAAGTGTACCTGCAACATAAATGTAATTTTTATCAGAACTCAACTGTTGTTTACGAACTGTATAAGATGCAAAATTATATGGGAAAACCAATTCTGATGTAGGATACATCATCGAATTATCACGGTCTACATAAAAACAATAAACTTTACCATTATTGTATGCAGACATAAGTTGATTAAGAACACCTTGCGATTCGTAATAATCCATTTTTTCAGACAAATCTTTTTCTTTTGAATAATATTTGTATTCCGTTTTACCTTCAGCTTCATTATATTCATATTGACAAACATAAACATATTTATCATCGTCATAAAATTGCTCACCATGGAATGGTGTTAACAATTTTTCATTAGCTGCCACTCTATCTTCTTCTGTCATATCGCTAAGATATGGATTATCCTTAAATAATCTAATGTTAGCAATATTAGGGGCAAATCTACCACGAAGTTCCTCTACAACATTATCATAAGCTTGCGCATTAGGAGTTGTATCTGTAGTTTCTGCCATATTGAGTCTCCTATAAAATAATTTTATTTTTAATTGAATGTTGGATTAGGTTGACATATATAACTAGTATTACTACCAGTCCAACGTATTCCATTTTCATCAGGATTGAGAGGAAAATCTTCAGTATAAAGAATATTTGCTTCTTTAGTTTCTTTCAGAGCATTAAATATCGGATCGTCCACATTTCCATCTCTAATAGAAGATTGAAGTTCTTCACCACTAACCTGTGAATTTATGGTCGGAACAAATATTTTATCATAAAAATATTTACGTTTAAGATTGATATCTGCTCCTGGATATATAAGAGTTCTTGTCATATCTTTATTGGTTTTGATAGGTTCACCGGTAATATCGTCAGGTATACCATTATAGGTTCTACCAGAATTTATAGAAATATCCAACGTATTATCGATTATTGTATTTTCAAATACGGAAAAATATTTAAGAACTTTAGGATTTATATTTTTTTCTGGATAATTATCAGAACGAGTTTTTCCAGATTTATTTAACCATTTTATATACAAAACTTGTAAAATATCTGCATTATCTTCAGCTTCATTACCATCATTCTTTAACGGATTTTCTGCTTTTTGGACGTCATCAACATATTGATCAAAACCATGATTAGAACTATAAGCCGTACTATCCGGATCTACAGTGTAAACATAATCTACACTGAGATTAGAAGATGACTTAGCTTTACTAGGATCACAATTATGGAATATTTCAGCCAAAGTTAATTCAAAATCGGATTCTTGATACAAATCGATAAATTCACTCAATTCACTTTCTTTATAATCAAGGTTCGTTGTTACAAGTAATGTTGTAATTGGTCTGTTTATATTGTAAATTCGAATAAGTTTATCAGATAAGATTGTAATATCATATTTACTTACTTTTTCACCATTTACAAATATATTCATGTAATTAGGATCAACTGGATAGTTCAATTCTGATAAATATACCAAACCATATTTATTATCAATTTCAAGACTATTGTATCCTAAAATAAGAATATTTGTTTTAGCAGAGTTAAATTGTACCACAATACTATCATTTTCATCGGTTTGAGTTTTCAAAATGATGAATGATGTGGTAACTGCATCAGATTTAGCCGGCGTAGTATAAATATAATCGTTACCGATAATCAATTCTTTACCATTTCTAGTAACCATTGGTTCAGAGTTGTTTATATATGGAATATAATCAACTATTTCTTTAATATATTGTTTACCAGAAGAATCTACTCCCATATCAACATAAGATGAATAAATAGGAAATATCAAATCATTATCATCCATATATGAAGCATCTTCATTGTAATATACTATATTCTGAACTACATTATAATTCTTATAAAGTAAATAAAAATAACCCTTAGTTTGAGTTTGCATATTAAGAGAAATTGTTATTTTAATAGTATCCGAATCTACACTTTCTACATCTAGAGATTTAACCATTCGGAAACCTTTTCCTTCAGATGTAGGATAAATGTAATAATATTCTTCATCACCACTATTAAACCAATCTCTTTTAATTTCTTCAATTCCAACTATATCATCCATTAAGAATTCATTCCCAAATGGAAGATCACTCTTATTATAAACTTTTGAATAAGAAATGATTGTTGTACCATCAGTCCCATAATTAGGAGTAAATGTATTATCAATTTTATCTCTAAATACAGTTTGTTTATAATAAGTTAAGTCATATTGGAATACTTCAAATATATTTGTACCTTCATTTAATACAGATTTATCAATAGTAATAAAATCAATTAAACCTTCTCTCGTAGTACTATAATTAGTAGTATCTATAAGATAATGATTGCAATAAATTTTATAATAAATTAAATCGTCTTCACTATTCAGTTCTTTTACAGAAGAAATTTTTACATCATTCTTGTTTCCATTAACAATGAATTTTTTAGATGGAGTTGCGAATTGTTGCATCATTTCTCGAAGTAAAGATGGATTTTTCTTTATCAATTCTTTACATTTATCTTTATCATTGCTATATTCTTTATCTAAAGATTCATAATATTTTTTAGCTTTAGTAACATCAAATAATTCACCATTCTTAGAAAGTACATCTTTGAAACTAAAATGATATTTATCATCATCAAATACAGAATATGATTGAAATCCTTTCATTTTATCTACACATCTTGATATTCCAAGCATGTTAAGTAAATAATAATCATCTCCATAAAGAATATAATTATCATCAGCAATTCTATAATTAATATCTTCAACAAAGAAATCAATTTTACTTTCATCAAATGTAGAAGGGTTTTCAATATTATATTCGAATGAATATCTTGAAGTTTGTGTTATTAAAGAATCATCAATTCTTTTTCCATCATTAAAAAAACTTACTGCATTTTTAGTAATAGGCCCAGACACAAAATCTTGTTCAAATCTTTTATCATTTAAGAAAAAATGTAATTTTGTAGATGTTTTATTGAGACTCGATTTATCTTTATCATAATTATACCGATAAACAATATTATTTAATATATAAAGTTCAATTTTACCAGAAATTGTTTGATCAAACATTATTTGAATCTGTCTTTTTTCTTCATCTATATATTGAACATCATTTATTTTAATATTTTTTCCATCTACAAATGCTACAACTTTATCTTTTGTAACTTTATTACTTTTCCATCTATCATAAAGATATTCTGATTTAGAAATATCGATAATCAAACTTTTTCCAGAAAAATTATCTGATTTAAAATAAAAATCTTCTGAACCGGCTTGACGAATATCGATAAAAAAGGAAATGTCAGTAGTAAAATTATCATCATTTAAATCGCCAATGTAACTTAATGGGATAAATACATCAGTAAATGAAGATGTAGAATATACAAAAATTTCATTATCTGGTATCTTAACACCATTTAAATACAAAAATAATGATCCCAATTCATAATTAGAAAGTTTATCTAATCGCTGTAATGGATATGAAGAATAAGTATTCGATATGGAAATTTTCCCATTATCATCTACATTATTACTTTTTGTATCATAATAATAAACAGTATTATTATTTTCATCGAGTTTCCAAGCCAAATCGTAAATATTTTCATCGTTTTGCTTGCTAATATAAGTATCGTTTAATACTCTTGTTGTCTTTTTCTCAAGAACACAATTAAGTTTAAATTTAAAATACTTAATATTATTTACAGTCAATGTCCGTTTATTATTAACATCTAATGAACTTATAGAAGTTGTAAAAAAATTACGTTTATTTATATAAGTTCCATCAGAAAGTAATCCTTTATTTTCATTCCAATTCCAATTATTATAACTATCTAAAAAATCATTAGTTTCAGAGTTTTTGATAAATCTTTGAGTTATATCATTAGTATTAGAAGCATCACCATTTCTTATCATTGCTTGGTAAGAAGGTTCATGTTCTCTTAAATTCACATAGGAATTATCGGCTATAGTTACACTCATTTTAACCATTTAACTCCTTATAATAAGTATAGAAAATATATTATAATGTCAAAATTAGGACATTATAAAAGAAAAAAAAATAAAAGTAGAGAAATTAATCTCCACTTTTTACATAATGTTTTATTTAATGAACGATGAATAATGATCAGAAATAAAAGAACTTGACACAAATCTTGAATTACCAGTAATAAATGGTGAGCTGTTTTTATCGAGGTCACGCATATTTGCATAACTGTTTAACCATTTTTCGGCAATAATTTTTGCATCCGTATTTTCAAACGATTTTGTCAAATTTGATATATCTTTTTTAAATTTGCATAAATAGATTTCATCGAAAACATACAGTTTATTCAAAAATGTATCGTTTTCTTTATATCCACCGATCATTGATATGAATAATTTAGATAAATTGTTAGAATAATCTATAGCGGCTTCATCAATATTCAATTTATATTTCTTAAAGATACGTTCTATAGACTTTGTATTTTTGAAATCTTTAATAATACCTTTCTTGAATTTATCTTCATCAATATTATCTGCTTCGAGTTTTATATGGTTGATGGTTGCGAAAATACTAGATTTTTTAAATGTACTTCTCAAAGCTTTCAAATAAGATGAAATAAATTCATATTCATATGAAACTTTGTTATTCGTATCATCGTCATCAATCATTTTAACATTCATTATTGCACAATTTGTTACACGATCGATTATAGCATTCCATGTATCATTGAACATTATTTTAATATCATTAAATTTATTATCAAATTCAACTTTTTCATCAATAGCAGTATCATCCCAAGATCGCACATCATGATGATAATTATTATAAAGCGAATAAACTGCCATTAATTCAGTATTAAAATATTGATTGCTTATACGTTTAGCAAAATAGTTACGAATATTTTCCATATCAGTTTTCTTATATTTTCTAAACATTGTATTAGAATCGAAATCTTTTACAATTTGTCTTCCAATATTATCCAACCAATCAATATTATTAGAATTAATACATAAAAATGAATTAATATATTTTTTATCTGTGTGATAATATTTATTAAGAGCTTGAGAATAACTATTCTCAATGTCAAAAGTAGAAGCCATCAAACGACTAAAGAAACCTTTACAATCATTAGCAATGTACTTCATCTCTTTATTAGATTTAAATAAATAATCAATCAGTTTAATATAAAAATTGTGCATATAATGAACAAAATATACTTTTGATACACACGATTTCATATAATTTATATTATTATTGCGTTCAAAATGTTTTGAATATATGTATTCTGAAATAGATATTGGATCATTCGCTGATATTGGATCTTTTGTACTCCTTTTTATCCACCTATCACCAGTATTCATAGCCATCTCATAATTACAGAATTGAATTTTTGTATGTTTAAAAACGTTATTGACAAATTTATCATGTTTTTGTTTATATTCATTTATAAATACAGGATCATTTAAACATTCATTAATTATAGCATCTAACATATCTGTAATAGTCTCACCTTTGTAATAATTAATGATGTTATATTTTACTTTATCACTAAGATTCTTTACATATGGATCAACATCATTTTTCTTAATTTTATTAAAAATTGAAGAAAAGTTAAATGTGATTCTCATAGCTATATAACAATTTATTCGTTCGATAATACGTCCAAAATCTGTTTTGATTTCTCTAATGATAAACGGATCGATATCCTTCGGATTTGGCGAAACAATTATTTCTGAAACATAATTATTAATTTTAATTGTTGATTTAGTATCAAATCCAATATTCGTAATTCGATTCTGTAAAAAACGTAATCTATTAATAATATCAGTCAATTTATCATTAAATAAATCGTTACAACATGTAGTTGCGTAAATACCATATGTAAACGCATTTACACTACCATTATAAAGTCTTTTTATATCTGATTTCATCTTATTCCTCCTATTTGTGATAATTGATGACTGCAGAACACAATATTTCTATTTCTTTTTTCGAAATTCCGATAATATCAACATTTAATGCCGATTTTAATGAAGTTTCATTATTTTTTACCACATTATCAATAAATTCTTTAATCAAATCCGTATAAATAGTTTTGATATTGTCTGTTGGAATACTATTTATATAAGCAAATAAAGAATTATATTGTTGTTGATTTATTGTTCCTACTCCCGTTAACCAAACTAAAAGTTTTTTCATCACTTTTATTTGATCATCAATATTATGATTTTCGTCAAGAATATATGCTTTTGTAGCTGAAATTTTATCAATTTTCTTGACAATGTTTGAAATTTTAGACGAAAAATATGATTTTACATCAACATAAATTGGTAATATTTTTTTATTGTTCTTGATACAATTATCATATTCTGATAACAAATCTTGTAGAAATTGATGTGTTGTTGAGTAATATTTCTTTATTTTAGTAGTATATTTAGTGATAAATATATCAAATGATTCTACAAATGGATCGATAAATACCGAAATGTCAGTATGTTTCAATATATTGGTTTTAACAGGTTTTGAGTAAACTAATATTGTTGGGGTATAAAAATCCTTATAAAAATTTTTTATTAAAGATCGTTTCATTTAATCTCCAAAAAAAAATAGAGTGTACCATAAATTTAGTACACTCTATTCGCTTTAAATTAATTTATTTGCACATATCATGAAGATTAAATGGTGCAAATACCGAATCCTTTCCAAAAGTTTTGTTAAAAATACGAATAACTCTTGATTTAAATGTTCTGAGTTTACGCACATTTAACATCAAACTTTCTTTATCAAATACATCTTTTCCAGATCTATAAAGTTTTTCTTGTTCTTCATTGAGTCTAACCCAAGAATCGATATCATCCATAATTGCTGATGTATATGTAGCTTTATTAAGCATATCTTCAGTTGCATCTACCGATTTAATAGAAGAGATAATTCGTTCGATACAATTATCAATTGTACGAATATATTTGCAAAATGTTACTGTAACTGTATCGAGTGGAGATCCACCAGCTAGATGCCAAGTATTTACACTTCCATCTGCTCGTGTCCCATCGATTTTAGTAGCACAATCAATCCAATCATGCATCATTGAATCTAGAATAGATTTCATATTCTTTTCTACAAACTCAATTTTATGGGCATCTGCACTACGTTTCATTGCTGAGAGCAATTCATTTGCATATGTAGTTGTAGCGATTTTGATAGAAATTTCCAATTCTTTAAGTTTATTGGTAACAAATGATTTTTCATAAAGTTTCATTTCGCGTAACTGATATAATGATAAATTTTTAAGTGTATCATTAATAATTCGTTTGTAAATTGGAATATTGTAATCGTTGATATTTATTGGTGTTGCCATTATTTATTCTCCTTTTTTCTTATCAGCTAATTCTGGTTCTTTTATATTTTCTGGGGGTACAAAACTGTACAAGAACATACAAAGATCTTTTGGTAATCCAAACTTATCGTCATAAATCTTATAAGCAGACGTTTTGTTAAGAATTAAATTTCTCGGATTAAACCCAGCATTAAATTCTTCAGCTACACTCTTTTCTTTAATACTATAAAGAGAAAGTGTATCGCCATCGAAGTCTGCATTCCATGCAACAAGAGAAGTCAATGGAACGCGCATATTGCATTCTCTTGCATTTGGAATAACATCTACTACTCTAAGCATCTGTAATGAACCTAAATCCATCGTCGGTGGACGGTTAATAAGACACCAGAGTCCATCTTTATTATTATCGATAAGCCATTTCATTATTTTATAAATTATAGGATTTATTTCTACACTATATTTCAATACATCAAGCCATTCGATGATTTCGTAAATTGTTTTATCAACAAAGAATTGAGTTACTATACCTCTCTTGAGACAATTGATAATCTCAAAGAAATATAATTCAAAGAATGCTTTGTAAGAAATAACGATATGGTCTATACCATAAGTTGTACCTGTATTGGCTGTAATAACCATACGAGACGACCAAGACATTTTGGTTCCTTGAATTTTTCGTCTCATTAGCTTTTTCTTACCATCAAGTTTTTGTAGAATTAATCCATATAATTTTTCAAGTTCTTTCTGAATAGTATAAAGAGATTTATTGATATTCATAATTCTATTAGTAATCGTAGATTTAGCAATCATAGCTGCATTACTAATTATAATAGAATAACATGAATTAATCCCGTCATACTTAAACATTCTTTCGGAAGAATTGATAAATGCTGGTCTTAAATGTTGAGAAATGACTGTAATTTTAGAAGTCCAAATACGATTCTTAAAATGAATTAAGAACTTTGCTTCATTTGGTTTCTTCTTCAATTTACCATAATATTCGATAATTTCTTCAAATCTTCGATAAAATTCAATCATTCCAATACGAGAATATGGATGTTTTTTATCTTTATCTGGATTACCAATGATAACATTTCCTTGGAAGTCAATGTTATCATTAAAAGCTATTATATCATCAAGAACAGAAGCTCCTATTAAAGAAGTAAGCTTCTTCCAAGCTGCAGGAATAATAACTTTATATTTATCCAAATTAATCCATCCATTTCTACTAATATCTGCACCAAAGTTGTTTTTAACAACTTGGTTACAGATAGGACAAACTTGACCTTCATAAATGCGTCCGACCAAGTTTCTACAATTTGGAGAACATGAATATTCGTTAATGTTAATTTCGTCATCTACAAGTTGACCCATAACATCACTATAAATTCCGCCCTCCTGTGGAACAATTTTCTTTTTCTCGAGTTTGACGCCTTCTTTATTAGTCAGAACTATTGCAGTTCCTCTCATAACTTGATCGTAGTGCAATATTTCATTATTCTGATAAACTAATCTTGGCATTCGTAACTCCTTATATTATAATAAATTATCCCCAATAAGATGAACCGTAACCATTGTTAAATCCACCATTGAAATTATTTCCGTATCCATTAAAGCCATATCTACCTCTAGAAATTCCAACGAATTCTCCAAGAGTATCGGCAATATTTGATACAGTACTAACAGATTTACTAACAACTGAATTTGGTTTTGATCTTACAGCACCCATATTTCCAATACTATGAGATGCGGAAGAAGCAAATCTAATTAAATCTGTTCCTGAATCATAAACTTTCTGTAATTCAGGATTATTACGAGTAGCTACTCTAATCAAACGACCAAGAATAGGTACAGGAAGAACAGATTTAAATTTCTGACCAATAGAAAGATCTTTGTTTGTCATCTTATCTGTTACATAAGGAGTTACAAGATTAGCAACGCCAAGCCATGTTCTAGCAGTTGCATCAGTTTTTTCTTCAACAACTGCCTGTCCATTATTAGCATTAACTGTTTTCTTAACAAAATCATTAAGTGCTCTATGGGCAGCAGGATATGTCATTACGATATTTGTAACATTTCGAACATCTTTCAAATGAAACTTGTCACTAAGTTTGTCATTAAGGAATGCGGCATCAACAGTTTCCAATACTGGGAAAGCAGTCGAAACTGCAAATTTAACAACATCGATTTTATTGATTTTGTTTGGAACACCATTTTTCTTATTTTTAACCATTTCGGTTACAATCGGAATAGCATTGATTCCTGCAGAAATAAGAGTGTTGAAAATACCACACTTAATTTTTCTGTGTCTAATTTCTTTAGTAGGATCAATAGTTGTTTTTGATTCTGTAGAAGAATTATCGTTTTCCATAAAATCTGGTGTTTTGTTAGTGTACATTGCTTCGTTTTCAGATGCTTCGTCAAATGTGTATTCGTTTTTCATAATTATTTATACTCCTGTATAGTTTTTGTATGTTTTATTTATGCAACTGTCTTTTTAGCTGTTGCTGGCTTTTTAGTAGAAATTGAAGTCTCTTTAGCTTCTACTTTTTTAACTGGTTTCTTTTCTACTTTTGTAGCAATTGCTTCTGTTATAGAAGGTTTAGTTACAGTAGCTTTGTGTTTTGTAGATACAAGGTCAGAAACTCTAAGCGCCAAATTACCAATACATTCAACATTCATTTCTGAAATTGAAATTCTTGATTTGATTTCCTTAACTGCAGCTGCTCTTGCAACATCACCAAGAGTTGAATTTGCTTTATAAGCTTTTTCAACAACTTTATTAGCATACTTATTATACATAAGTGTACCAGTTACACTAGTAAGCATTCTAGGAATATTAATATCATTCACTAATACCTTATAAACGCTATTTTCAGTTGCTTTCTTTGGAAGGAACTTATTTAAAACAAATTTAATTGCTGTAGGAGCCACAATTTCTTTAGCAATTTTTACTCCAGAAAATTTAACATTTTCAAGAATTGCAGTTTTATTAATAACTGAAATATCTGCTTTAGAGAATTCCAAATTATCAAAATATTTATTGTATTCAACAGTATTAAATCTTGTAACAGTATCAATTCCAAACTGACCAATAGCTCCAAAACCAATAGTCCAAATAGTTTTAGAATCAACTTTTCCAGATTCAAGCGAATTACGAACTGCAGTATTAACAACAATTGAGGGAATTTCTCCAAGAATGTTATTAATAATTGGAAGACGAATATCATCTCCCTTATGTCCAAAGAACACATTTTTCTTTAAACTGTCTTTTGAATAAAGTCTACGAGTTACTTCATCAACTGATTTGGCTGGAGTAAATGGAGTTGATGGATTTGTATGGATAACATTAAATCTATCAACTTTAACACGTCCATTATTAGAATCATTGGTTCCGACCGATTCTTCAGTACGAATTGCAGATGTATTCGCAATAACATTAAGTTTTGAAAGTGCATCTGCTTCTGCATTACGAGTAAAACTAGAACCTAAAGTTCCACGAATTCTTTTAGTTGGGTCATAACGATTTCTTCCGTTACTATCTTCATTGATTGGCATAATTTTGCCCTCCTTTTATATGTAAATACCATATATTTAATATATAAATCAATTCTCATTTATTTTTGATCTTGAGAATCGATAAAGTAATCCAGAACACTTAACAAGAATTTCTGGAAAGAACCAACACCAGATTTATCAAGTTTCTTAATATACTCGAGTTTCTGCTGTTGATAGAGAAGATTATCAATATCTTTAGAATCTCTATCGCTAAGAGAAGCAACATTGACATCTGTAATTTCGTTGATAAAGTCACCATTTTCAATTATTCTAAGTACATATGGCATAATATCAAATGTAGCAATTGCTGGCTGCCAGAATTCCAAGAAACCTCTACTTCTCAAGAAATCTGCTCTACCTTCATTAGTATTAATATCATATCTAGAATATAATTCTCTTGGATAATTAGCCGCAAGAGTAGCAGGATTAAAGTTTCTTGCATCTACACGACCTTTTTCAGATGGTAATACACCTTCCATTTTTAATCTTGATGGTGGCATAATATAAGTACTAACGATGCTCATCGGATTTGTTCTTCTCCATTGAGACGGTTCAATACCTTTATCCATACTATCAGAAGAAATTATATCCATTACGCCTGGAGTAAGAAGTTCAGTTGGGTCATATTCGAATTCAATTGAATATCTAGTATTTCTACCATATTTCTTAAAGTGTTCTTTTACAATTGCTGTACAAATTGTCTGAATACCATCAAGAATAATAACAGAATTACATTCACAATAACGAGTAATCTGATATCGTACATAACGATTTTCTGGAGAAACTGTTGGATCAACAAGACTTCTATCATTACAAATAAGGTCTGCACTGAGTACAAAATGGATATTATAATCGTTGATATTTACATCATTGTTTTCATACCAACCACCATTGGCCATTCTTTCAAGTACTTTTTTACCTTGTTTACGTCTCATTGCTTGACGATCTCTTGTAGATTTCTTGTCTAATGCAATAATTCCGATAGCCTGAGTCTTTGGTTTTCTAGTAATATTTACACAGTTTTCAGGATTCTTACTATCAGGATCTCCATTTTCAAACATTTCTACAAATTGATTTTCTGTAGTATATGCAACTGCAAAATTGTGTTTAAGTGTAATTACATGTTTCTTATTCCAATATCTAGCACCTGCAACTAATTTCTTAATTGCAAATATAGTAGCTACTGGTCTATTAACACATTCATCACTATAAAGAACACGATTTCTTACATCCCTTCTATGTGTACCTGTAAATGAGAATGGTACATCTCTAGTAAGAGCTAATGCATGAATCTGATACTGATCCACATCACTCGTATCAATACAAACAAATCTCACACCAGTACTAAAATCTACTACAGGAATGAAAGAAGTATCAGGATTTATAATTACTTTCATATAAATCTGAGACATATCTGCACATCTATCCGAAGTCATAACTTCTTTGAGAATTTTGTAAAAAGGACTCTCATAAAATTCTCTATCAATAGCTTTGCGGTCTTCAAATGGAGATATATCATCTTCGGCATCATCGTCTGCAATCGCAAACACTGTTCGATCAATTGCGTATTTATTTTTCTTTTCATTGAATTTTCGACGATCTTCCAAAACCATTTCGACATTTGGATCTGGATTAATAGTCGTATTTGATTTTCCTAAATTTGTAGTTTCTACTGTAGATTCAATCAAACCCATTTCTTTTCGACGTTCGATCAAATCTGCAAATTTACCAGAAACGATTAACCAAGCATTGTTTCTACCTACTTCATCTTTAGCAAAATCAATCTGATCAGCATACTGAATAATTATTTCAGTATACATATCATTAATAACTTTTCTGTTATTATCGTCGTTCTGGAATCTTTCAAGATAATTAACTAATCCATCTTCTGTGTATTTCTGTTTATATTCTTCAACAGTCTTCCAGAACATATTTCGTTTAAAATCATCATAAGAATCCATAGTTTCATCATTTTTTGTTTCGTTTTCTACATTTTCTTCAATGGAATCGGCAATTTTAGTTGTTTCAGAAATCTCTTCATCTTCACCATCTTCTTCATCATCACTAAGATCAATAGTACTTTTCTTATTAATCTCTTGATTATTTGAAGATTCTGTAATTTTATCAACTTCAGAATCAATCATTGAATTAAGAATATCATCTTCAGATTCATTGTCATCTTCAGATTCATTGTCATCTTCAGATTCATTGTCATCTTCAGATTCTTCTTTTATTTCATCAATTTCTTTACTGATTTTTTCTGCCAGCAATTTATCTTCTTCACTAAGATTTTGATATTCATCGGTAGATTTGATGTCAGTAGAATTATCATCTTTTTCTTCGTTATCTTCGGAATCACTTACAATTTCTTGCATATAATCCTCGGCGCTCTGAATAATGGAAGAATCAGTATCTATTTTCGATTCTTTAGCTATTTCAGTCAATGTTTCTTTGTCCAAAGGTTCCGAATCAGAAGAATCGATTAAATCCATTTCTCCATCATCTTTTTCGCCTTCAACAACCGTTTCTTCAATAGATGTTCCATAATCTTCATCTTTAGCCATAAAAGAATCGATTAGATCCAAATCTTCATTTGTGGAAACATCATTCATCTGAATTTCATTTCCATTTTCAAAAACTGAATCAAGGTCATCATTCTGATCTTCTATCATTTCAGTTCCTCCTTTTTCTTCTTGATGATGTTCACCATCGTCTTTTTTATTTTCTTTTTGGTCTTTTAATAATTTTTCTGCTTCGCGTTGAAGTTCATCAACACTTTTCTCATTAATAGATTTAATATTCTGTTGATGTATTTCTTCTTTAGGTTTATTTACAGTCTGATTTGTCGGTTGAATATTTTGATTATTATTCGCCGATTTCAAACCTAAATCAACTATTTTTGGTTTTTCCATTTGTTTTTTAGCTTCCATTTTCTGGAACGCAGCTGCTGTAGAAGAACCAAATAATTCCTGAAACATTTTAGATTTAGTTATATCATTAGTAGCTTCAACTTGTATGTTGTCCTCACCACGTGAAACTGTAACTTGTTTATGTCGTTTCGCTCCAGCAAATGGATCAGATCCTCCAAACTGATTATTATCCATAATTAAGTTTCTCCTATAAACTAAAATTTGTGTCCTTTTTACAATATAATCATATATAATTAAAAAATGCTTTGATTTTATCATTTTTAACGTGTTTTTAGGCCAAAAAGACACGTTTTCATTCATTTTTGTTATATATTTATATAATAGTAAAATTAAAAAATTATGTGAAAAACAAGGTTATATATAGTAAAAATGAGGTATTTTATGGATATTTTAGACGATTTTGGAAAAGAATCTATAATTCTTGAAAATTATAAACCTCTTCCATCATTAAAAATTTTAAATAGTAATAGTATATTTGAAAAATCAAACGAAGTTTATTTTGGAAGAACCGCTCCATTAAGTATAATATTATTATCGTATGCAAAAGAAGTAAAAAAATTACTTGGAGATCCAAAAAAGAAATACGATTTTAAAAATAAATCATTTGTAAACGAAATTAAAAATATGAATGAAAACTACGGAGCTCAAATAGCTACAGAACTCAATGTAGAGAAATGCACATTAAATATAGTTTTGGATAAAGAAGTTAATGCTTGTTGTTTACCGTTAATTACTTGTTTTGACAATAGACCTCTTGATAAAGACGGTAATCCTATTGATGGGAAGGTTGATTTAGATAAATATGTCGATATCGAAAATATAATTCAGACAAAAAATGGGTACAAATTTAAAGATTCTAAAAATAAATTGTTATTAATTAATATCAATATTGGTATGATTTGGGTTGGAAATGAAGAAGAAATAGCCGCAATTATTTGTCACGAATTAGGCCATTGTTTTCAACAAGGTATATTTGGTTCGATCAAAAACTATTCAGATCTTTTATATAGACAAGAAATTAGAAATCTTGATAAGAGATTTAATTATTTTATAAGAGATAATGATACTAATTTTTGGAAAATAGTAAAACTATTGTTTCCTTTACCAGGATTTTTTAAATTATTTAGTTATCTTATATCTTTCATATTTCAACCGAATATATTAAATTTTAATATATTTAATAAAATGAATTTATTTATTCACAAAACTTTATTAACTCGTGTTGTAGACGAAAAACGATTTATGACTAAAGATGTGGTCGAAAAAATAGATGGAAATGGAAAAGATGCGAATGAAATGATAGCAAAAGCTTCAAATAATTTGGCTTATAACGATTTGGACCGCGAACAAGAAATTGAAGACGAAACTAACGATATCTATAAATCTTACAAAAAAATAGATTTATATAAAGAAACAAAAACAACAAAATTCACACAATGGAAAATTGATGTTTGGAAATTCTTTACTGCATTAGCATTAGATATTGATAATAAGCAAACTAATTTTTTCGAATTTATCAGTCTGAGTAGATTTGCAAAAAAGAATTATACAAAAGAAGTATTTTATAGAAAATACGAATACTTTGCAGATATATTTGCTTCAGCATATGGTTTTGGACCTAGTATGTATAAAAACATATCAAGAGAAGAAACCAATACCAATAAATTTATTGCTGAAGAAGTTTATAGTCGTGGGATATATAAAATTCCATTTATAAAAGCTATAGCTATTTATAATCAATATAAACGAGATAGAGATTTAGCAATGACAGATGAACATGGAGAAGCTTATGAACGTGCATCCGCTATGTATACAAATCTTTTGAACGAAATCAAAACTAATTCGGATTTAACTCCAGCTCAGAAAAAAGCTATAGAAAATGATCTTAAAATATACAAAAAGATCGACGAAGAATATTATGAACAAAATAAAAAAGATGGATGTTTATACAAAGCTTACAACAAAATGTTGGCTAAAAAAGTTACCACCAAAAGTGATAAAGTTGAAGATTTAATTCTTGGACCTATATTAGAAGTAGCGAAAGAAAATCAATAAAAAAAAATAACTAGGGAAGTTAATCCCTAGTTATTTTAATTTGTTTAAATAATTAAATTTCTTTCTTTTTTCTTAGATTTCTGTTCTTTTCGATATCTATAATCATCAATAATCATTAATATCGGAAGAACTAAACCACATAAGAAAATAACAATTGAAATTAATACAATGATTATTATTCTGAGTAAATCATAATTCATTTTACAATACCTACCTTTTAATTCTTTAAGAATTTTGGATCTATATCGAAAATCTTTTTATTAAGATTGAAATTATCACAACATGGTGTAAACAATCTTGAAAGTCCTGGGGAGTTAGGAGAAGTTCCACCAATTATATCAATTGCTCCAATATAATCGACTGGACATTGGCGGTGGGAAATACCTACACGTTTAGTTTTACTTGAAGCTGAACCTGGACCAGATGTAGTCATTGTCATTAATGTATTCACTAATGCACAATCATTAGATTCGGCAGAATATTTAGCGATATTCAATCCAGTAATTTGTGGAGAGATTTTGCCGATAATTGCATTTAGAATTAATGAAGAACGAATTTTAAATACATCGAGTAATGATTTCATCGTCTTATTTTTTTCTGGAGTATTTATAAATCGATAAACATTTTCGGTTAAATTTTTAATAAATGGAGAAATTAGATATTCTGATAATCTACATCGTTTATTCTGCAAACCTTCGTCTTTAGAACAAAGACTTACATAATCAGTAAATATCCATCTTACTACTGCAAAAGAATTATTTCTAGGTTTTCCAGGAACCAATTCATTTACAATTTCATTTGTTCTAAAATCATACATAGTTTCAAATGTTTTGAGCAATGCAATACCTTTTTCAAGACGTTTTGGAACAGAAATAACTTCTCCTAACATCATTACCCAATAAACAGGATTTCTTAAACAATTTGGATCGATACTACGTCTAGATGTAGCAAGAATTGTCGAAACAAACATTCTTAATGTAGTATTTTCATTAAATCTTTCTTTATTTACACCTAAATAACATGAACCATATTTAAATACGTATTCGTTTTCGGGAGCATTTGATAAGTCGCCAGAATAAATATGAATCCAATGATTAATAGGATTATTAAATTTATCAAAATCGCATGCACCAAAATATTCAATTGTCTTAAAGAAACCAAATTTTGCAAAATAATATAATAATACTGGTACAGATTTCTTTGTTGCGTATATCATTAATCTATTTGTATTATATTTATTTCCATAAATATCAGTTATAACACATTTTTCACGTTCAAATTTTACAGCTCTAGTTACAGTTTTTAATACTAAAAGATTTTGTTTTGTAAATGTAATCGCATCGATAATCTGAATAGGACAAGAATATTTATTTCCACGAATGTAATAATGAGAATTATCGATTAACATCGGTATCCACAATGAGAATGATTGAGATACTGTCTGACCACCAAATGTGCAAACAAAATCAAATTTTACTTCTTTCGCATAAGTATCAGAAATATTAATTCTAATTTCTTTCTTTGAATCTCCTACTTCAGCTTCCTCTTTATCTCTATCTAACATTCGTTGACGATTATCGGCAGTATGATATCCTTTATATTGTACGTATTCTGGCATTAATTGTACAATTGCTTTGCAAGCATCATCAATATATGTTACCATATCATCTTGCTGTCTGAATTTAATTAATAAATCGTCATTAAATTTATTATCATTTTTTGCTGAAAAATTTGAAACTAATTGCATCATATCCATTTTGGTTTCTTTAATCCTCCTAAAAATAAAGTAGAATTATATACATAATGTATTATTCAATTTAAAAATATATAAATAAAAAAGAAATCAAAAAAGAAAGAAGAAGGAAATTAATCCTTCTTCTTTTTAATCTTATTTAGAAACTTTAGAACTAATCATATCACCAATAGACATAGTATATTCATACTTTACTGTCTTTGTTGGTTTATTCTTAGCTTTAGCTTCTTTTCGATCTGCAATAACTTTCTGAATTGCTTTCTTTGTTTCACGTTTATGGTTAGCTTTATCGTCATCGCCAGTTTTCTTTTCTTTTACTTCTTTGTGAATTGGTTCTTGTGTTTTAGGATTAATTTTTCTTGGTGTCTTTTTTACATTATTAAACACTTCGATAAATTGTGATCCTTCTTTCATAAAGCATCGATTTGGATTTTCTTTGTCTAAATCGAAATTTTCATTAAACACTTCCCAAGACAAAGTAATTGTGTCAACGTCTTCGTCAGCATTATGAGGCGGAACGATAATAAGACCTTCTTTATTCTTATTAACAATTTTAGACCATTTTTTAACTGGTTCTTTCTTTTCTTCAGATGTACTCATAAAATATGTTTTCCTCCTATAATATAAATACATTTAATTGTGAATGTAATTGTTATTTTTAATATAAGCGTTATTGACGACACCAATAATTTTACCAATAGCATTAACTATATCTTCAAGTTGATCGTAATTAAATTTTTTGGTTCTATTAGTTTTACAATTTTTCATCAATATTTTATCGGTTACTGGATCGACAGTCATTCTAACTATATCAGATGGATCATGATGATATTTATTATCACATTCTCGATATGGATTTTTTTCTACATCATAAATTGCTACAAAACCTGGTCTACCATTTTTACAGTCGCTAGGTTTAGTTGATGTATTTAATTTATTTCCATAATCAGATACCTTTTGATACGTTCTTATATTTTCAGGTGCTCTAGTCAAAATACTAATAGCCTTATGAATGATATACGTTCCTTTATCAATTGATTGAAATGTGCCATACCAATCTTTAGGTTTCGGCGTTTCCTTTATCTTTTTTGTTTTCATTGTCGTTTCCTCCAACAATAAGAGGAATTCTTGTAAAATATAATTGTATCTTATGACATTTTGGACAATTACAAGTATAAATACCGTAATCATTGCTATTACAAATGTTAGTCATATATTGATCTGGTTTCCATTTAGTATGACAATTACGACAATACCCGTGATTCCAATTTATCTTATCTGATACATACAATATAATTAGACAACATAAAGTTAAACTAACAATTATTACAAAAATTCCAATTAATAACATTAATCCTTTTCCCATATTTATTATTTATCTCCCAAATATTAAAATAAAAATAAAATCAGAACTCAGAAACACACGCTTTCTAAGTTCCAATTTTATCTATTTCTTGTTTATAATCTCCAAAGCTTTTTCTGGAGTATAGATAGGTATTCCGTATTGTTTAGCCTTTAGAACTTTTACAGTTCCATCTTCTTCTGAAACCAAAAAGTCTATGCCTCTTTTTACGGAATCAACAAATTTATAATCTGGATTTATTGACGATACATATTGAATAAAATCTTTTTTATTCTTAAAATTGCCTCCAATTTCGCCAGAAATACAATAATGTTTACAATTATTATCATCAATTTGTTCATTTTTAATATAATTTTTCAATATATTTATTGAAGATATTATATCATTAACATGATTTTGATCTTTAACCCAATTTAATAATTTGATATCAAATACAGACATTATTGGAGATTTTTCAATCTTTTTACAATATTCAAACAAATCATTTAATGTAAATATCTTATGAGATATTAATTGTTTTTCTCCGATAGCAGGAATATTAAAATGGCCAATTAATTGCAATTCACTTATTCCATTATTTAATACCGTATCTATTGAATTACTTATAGTTCGTGTTACTTTTTCGGAATTAGTCGCATTAATAAAGTATTCATATCTAAGTTTATCATTGATGATGATATTAAAGAAATTATTAAATGTTAAATCTCTATTATCATTTATCATTTTTTCAACTATTTTATTCACGATAGCTGGACCAATATTCATTATATTTAATCCATTAATCATGAAATTTAACTTAGATTCATAAATATCTTTACATCCGAATTCATTTACACAAACTAAATTTCTATCAATAAGAGTTAATGGTTTTTTACAACATGGACATTCTTTTAATTCGATAGGTTTCACTTTTACATCAACATCATTATAAGCTTCAATAATTTTCGGAATTACATCGTTAGAACGTTTAATCAAAACTCTAGAACCTATTCCTATTTGTTTTTCATGCATAAGTGTATAATTATCGAGTGTAGCTGCCGAAACTAATACACCATTAATATAAATTGGTTTAATCGAAGCCACAAATGATAATTTTTGTCGATTTACATAAACGTTTATGCCATTTACTACTGATTCTGCACATTCAGCGGGAGGTTTTAATGCCATATTAAATCGATTAAATGATGTTATAATATATTTACTATTGATAAGATTATAATTATCTTGACCTCCATCAACAGTCATTACTATTCCATCAGTTTCAAAATCCCATTGATTTCTAAGAATTTTATTATATTTAGCATACAATTCTTCAATATTGTCGGTTTTTTCAACCGGTACTATTCGATAATACTGAGTTCCATTGTCGTCAAGAATTTGTTTAATTTTATTCAATTTATCCAACCTATCTTTAAATACAATTTCATTCGATTTAGAATAAGTATGAATATCGTAAATAATAAATTCGATAAACGATGCATCATCATCAAATTCTTTACGCTTTAACAAACCTGCCGCAATATTTCTTAATGGACCATTAAAATGTGACTTATTTCGTTTAGAAACAAAAAATTCTCCTCGAAGTTCAGAATTCGGAATAAATTTCTTTGGAACGGTTTTAATTTTATCACCAAATTGAATAATAGCTCCAATTTTTCCATTTCCACGAGTTGAAGCATATTTAAAGTTTCCATTCGAATCATAAACAATTTTTCCAGAAATTCCATCAATCTTTGGATCAACCCAAATACCATATTTCATGGTCGAAAATGATAAACCTGGAATATTATAAATATCTTTCATCCATTTATCGGCATCTTCTGCAGTTTGGACTTTTTGCATACTTAACATCGGAACTTCGTGTTCAACTTTTATATCTCTAGAGCCAACATTAAACCCAACTTTTCTAAAATATTCATTATTTGGATCCAATTTCTTTAATTTTCTTTCTTCAAAGTCAAACTCTTCATCACTAATTTCAGGATTACCATTATAATATGATTCTTTCCATTTCATCAATTTATCAACGAGTTTATTAATATTATCCATAAATAACTCCTTTTTATTCATGAATATAATATATAATTTAAAATATATTATCTTATTGATTTTTAAATAAAAATATATAGTGAAGGAGAAATTAATCTCCCTCACTATTAAAATTATCATTATTTCAAAGAATTTAATGGTTTAGCAGTTATTTTATCATAATATTTTCCAATATATCCGATAAAATAATGATGTTGTAAAACATTATTTAAAATTTTTGAATAATGTTTAAGAATTTTACCATTTTGAAATGCTTGTCCTCGATAAGAACCATCTTTATTCTTTTTAGATGAATCTATCAAAATTAAATAGAATTTGTCGTCTCCTGATGGTTCATTAGGTTTGCCTACCATTAAATCTCGATTCATACTAATGAAATCGAAATTTTCACCATCATTATCCCCAGCTGTAATTCCAAAAGATAATCTCTCATCGACGTTTTCATCTCTATCAGTTAAAATAGACATAGATGAAATATGAACTTTTTTAATATACATGATCTCCTCACTAAGATTAAGCAATTATATAAAAATGTTTAAATTGGATTCTATTTTAATGTAAATCTACTATTGTCACACTCTTTTTTGCACGTGTTATCGCAGTGTATAACCATTTATTATAATTATCAGAAGATCCTTTAAAATCATTCAATACCAATACATTATTAGCTTCGGAACCTTGAGATTTATGAACGGTTAAACAATATCCAAAATCAACCATTCCAATTTCACCTAAAACATCTTCATCAACTTCTTCATTCATCATCTGTTCGATAAAAGGTTCTTTCGAAATATCGATATTATATTGATCAAACACTTCTTTGAAACACTTTATTTTAAATTTGTGAGATTCATCGGTATCATTAATAAATTCTGGTACAAAAGTTAATTCACACGTTTCAAATTCACCAGTCTCATTGATTATATTACAATCTTTTTGTACATATCCCATCAATCCATTATTTAGATAAATAGGTATATCATCATACTCTATTTCATAATTATAATTATTAACTAAACACAATACTTTCTCACCTTTTTGAGGATAAGTATTTATATAACCTTTCTGTTTTCTAATAATAGAATTGTAAAGCCTTCTAGTTTTATTTGAATAACATAAAACCAAATCATAATTACTAATATTATCCCAAACTTTTTCGAGTGTCGTGACATTAGAAGCTTTATATTGACCTAATGGAATTGGTTCTCCAGCTCTAGCTTTAGTAGCTAAGTCCAAGATACCAGATTCATCAGATTGTCGCATTACCATTGTTAAAAATACATCAGGTTTACGAATATCGAAAATATTACCACCAAATATAGGAGAAAGTTGTCCAAAATCACCTAAAGCAATAACGGGAACATTAAAACTAAGAATATCATTTATCATATTAAGATTGACCATTGACACTTCATCGATTACAATCAATCTAATATTATTTGAAATTTGTTTTTTAAGACTAAATCTAAAGGTTTTTCCTTTTTTATATACAGAATAAAATGTTTTGTGTATAGTATTTGAAGGATTTCCTTTTAAACGTAAAACTAATGAAGCTTTGGATGTCAACGTTGCAAATATTACATCATCGTTCGATAATCCGAGCATTCTAATAATAACTTTTACTACAGTAGATTTACCACAACCTGCTAAACCACCAATTACAAACAAATTATTTTTATAAGAATCAGTAAAAAACCATTTGATAGCTTTTTGAATTGCATCGAGTTGTTGTGTATTATAAGTAATCATATATTAAGTTATTCAAAACAACAAAAAAAAAGAAAGAGAGCAATTAAACTCTCTTTCTTTATTAATTTTACAATGATAACCATTCCATTAATGAGTTATCATCAATTTCATTTTCTGAATCCATATAATTATCTCCAAATAAGACTTTCAGGATAATCCACGATTTTGGAAGCTGTAATTTTAATAGCTTCATCCCAATCATAAATCTTATTCTTAATCATTTCTTTAATGGTTTGAACTTTGATTTTTCGATACCATTCATAAGAATAAAGCTTTGGTTCAGATTTAATCTTTTTTACCATTTTATTTTCCTCCGTTTAATAAAATCTTTTAAATTTTATCAAATTACCAAAGAATGCAGCTTTGATAAACCATTTTAAAAAGAATGGTAATCTTTGCATTTCACTACACTCGTTCAAAATGTAATTAATTGCTTTCCGTACATTTGGTTTTTTACCTGTTATTTTTAAAGAGAACTCATCGGCCGCAAGTTCTTCTTCTGGTCTATTAATGATCCCATTTTTTATTTTCTTAGAATCGATTTTCTGACCAAAATGATCTTTGATCATCGTGTTGACGATACTATCGGCATCGTCACACATTGCATGATAATATTCATGCGTGAGTAATTGATTAAAAGAATCATTTGTATATTTATTAATTCTTTTATCAATTACAATCAAGTAACCCATCTTTGGATTTATTTGATTGTCGAATAACTCAGGCATATCAAATATCATCGTTCCGAATGCACCACCTGTCCGAAATAATGTGTCACTAAGTACATACATCCAGTCAAACATTGTGACAGGATGTTCATCAAAATCTCTGACTATTAGTGTCACAGGAATTCTATATCCTTGATGAAAAACAGGTTTTAGATAATAGATTTCCCCATTATCATAAGCTTTTTTGATCTGAGTCTCTTTTGAAGATCCTCTAAATCTTTGATCTTTTTCATAAAAATATTCCATTTTATGAAAAGTTTTAAGTGTAAGCATAAACATATACCTCATATTGAGATTATAGAGAATATTTAAATATTAATATCTAACAGATAAT